>DATDBV010000484.1:0-11844 GCA_036524715.1 Nakamurella sp.
AGGGCGGGCGGGAGGGTCGGTCGGTCAGTACAGGCGGCCGGTCAGCACCGCGGCGTAGATGCCCTGGCCGGCCTTGTTCGGGTGGAGCGCGCCGGGGATGGGGTCGTTGGACGCACCCGGGAATCCTGGCGGTCGGAAGAACGCGGGTGCGAATCCACAGATGTCCAACTTGCGGAACTGTGGCGCGGCATTGGCGAAACTGTAGCCCGGACGGTGCGATGCCAGCTTGAGCGCCGTGTTCAGCGCGTTCGCGAAGTCGGAGGCGACCCCGAGTTCCTCGCTGTCCATGGTGGGGCAGAGCGGCCCGACCCAGCTGCCCGGGGCCGGGAACGGGTTGCCGTAGTCGACGACGATGACCTTGGCCTTCGAACCGACCTTCGTCCGCTGAGCGTCGATGGCCCCGTACAGGGTGTCGAGCTTGTCCTTTGCGGTGAGCGGGATGCTGTCGAGCAATTGCTGCACGGTCATGTTGGCCGGCGCTGGCAGCATCTGATCCCGGTGACATGTCGGGGCTGTGGCCGAGGCCAGGCAGAAGCGGGCCAGCAGGCTGAAGTAGTAATCGTTGCCAAGCGCCTGCACCGTGACGACGTCGGTGTCCTTGGTGATCTCCTCGATCTGCCCCTGCGCGATGACATCCGTGGTCTTGGCGCCGCCGCAAGCCGGGAACGCCTGCAGGGTGACCAACCTCAGTTGCTTCAGCCGCTCGCTGTAGGCCGCGGTTTTGGACCGGCCGCAGGTTTCGTCGCTGTACGGCGTGTTGCCGGTCCCGGCGGCGAACGAGTCGCCGATCGCGACCAGGTCCGGCGGCCAGTGGCGCGGGGGACCGGCGGCGGCCGCCGCTGACCCGCTCACCACCACCGAGGCGGCGATGACGGTGGCGACCACGATGACCTTGGCGAGCAGGCTGCGCATCACGGAACGTCAGCCTTCCCGCCGACGTTCGGTTTGTCGATCAACCGAACGGGGGCGCCGACCCGTCCGAAAGAGGGACGGCGCCCCCCGCCGTGTCGCGGCGATGATCAGTCGAAGCTGGCCTCGCCGGCCCCAGGGGCGTGACCGTTCGGCTCGGTCGCCGTGCCGACCAGCACCGCACCGCCGTCGCCGGGGGCATCGCCCCCTGCGTCCCGCGCTGCGGGTGCCTCGGTGAGCACCACCACCACCACCCCGCCGTCGCCATCCATCGCATCGGCGTCGGCGTCGGCGTAGGCGGCGGTCGCCGGCATGGCGGCCACGATCCCGCCGAAGCCGTTGCCATCGGACGCCGGTGCGGCGGCGGCCTGGTCGGCGGGCATCGGGCTCGTCGCCGGGACCCCGTCGAATCCGAACAGCCCGCCTGAGCCGGCGCCGTCACCGGTGTCGTCGACGAGTTCGGCCGGGATGCCGGCGGCGGACAGCCCGTCCGCGTCAGCGGTCGCCGGAACCGCGAACTCGAAGTCGATCAGCCGCAGTCCCTGCGCCGCCAGCTGTTCCCACTTGGCGCGGAAGTTCTCCCAGGTGGCGTTGCCCCACAGGTAGTAGCCGTCGCTGCCGGCCAGGAACACACCGGTGTACCGGTTGCTTCCGCCGACCTGCTTGACGTCCATGTCGACCAGGCGCAGGCCCTGCCCGGACCATTCCTTCCACTTGGCCACGAAGCCGTCCCACGACGCGTTCGCCCACAGCCCGTAGCCCTGGTTGCCGGGCAACCAGACGCCGGAGTAGGTGACACTGTTGCCGACCTGGTGCATCTGGACGTCGACCAGGCGCAGGCCTTGCCCGGCCCACTCCTGCCACTTGGCCCGGAACGAGTCCCAGGAGGCGTTGACCCACAGCCCGTACCCGCCGGTACCGGGCAACCAGACGCCGGAGTAGAGGGTCTGATTGCCCGATTGCCGGATGTGCAGGTCGACCAGACGCAGGCCCTGGGCCGCCCATTCCTGCCACTTGGCCCTGAAGGAGTCCCAGGAGGCATTGACCCACAGCCCGTACCCACCGGTACCCGGCAGCCACACCCCGGAATACCGATCCTCGTTGCCGATCCGCCGGATCTCCAGGTCCACCAGGCGCAGGCCCTGCCCGGCCCATTCCTGCCACTTCGCGCGGAAGGCATCCCAATTCGCGTTCACCCACAACCCATACCCGCCGGTGCCGCCGCGCCACACGCCGTGGTACCCGCTGGTGAAGAATCGGCGGTACATGTTCGAGATGGTCAGCCGGTCACCGAAACTCAGTCCGGACCGCTGGCCGATCGTCACCCCGGACTTGAGCACCTCGATGGTGACCTTTCCGTCGCCGAAGGCGGTGGCCGGGTAATGCATGATGGACCCGTAGTCGTACTCGTAGTAGTCGTCGAATCCTTCGCAGAACTTGTCGAAATTGGATTCCATGCCGGCCTGGATGTTCTCGTAGTGGATCTTGACGAAACTGTCGCGGTCGCATCGGCTCTGCTCGTGCAGCACGCCCAGAGAATGCAGGCATTCATGCACGACCGTGCCCATCGTGGCGCCATTGGAAATCCTGATCTGCTGCTGACCGCCACGCATGCCGATCGGGGACGAACTGAAGTTGGCGTCACCGTTGGACACGAATCGGACGTAGTTGGCCTGCGCGGCCCGGGCGACGAACCGGATGCCGGTGTTCGCCTCCAGGTGCGCGATGGCGTTGGTCACCCGGTTCTGGCTGGGCAGGCCGGCGTCGATGACGAACGGGACCACCCCGTTCGGCCAGAGGAACGCCGAGTCGGCGGGCAGGCCGATGCCCAGGGCGATCATGTCGCTACTGTCGTCGCCACCGGCGGCCCGGGCCCTTACCTGCTCGGCGTGCTGCTCGACCTCGGCGACGCCGCCCATGTCGATGCAGCCCTGGTAGATCGCCCGGTCGCCGACCACCGAGTATTTCACCGGTACATCGGTGAACCCCGGACCCGACAGGTAGCCCGACCGCACGTCCGCGCTGGCCGCCATCTCCGCATCGACGAGCGCGTTCTGGTTGTCGGTCATTTGCCCCAACCCCTTCGACCGGCCACGACCGATTCGTGGCGTCGAGTCCTAGACGGGCGAGGGGGTGGGTCAGATACAGCGAGGACGCGTCACGTCACGAACTCGTCATCAGACTTGTTCGAGTGCCACGACCAGGTCCGGGGCCGGGAACACATGCCGGGAGGTGCTGACCAGGTCGCCGACCCGGACGCGGCCGGTTCCCGCGACATCGGCGTGGGCGCGCACGGCCACCTGGGAGCCGGTCGGCAGGTCGACGGGGACGGCGAAGGGAACGGACCTGCCGGCTGGCGGGACAACGATGTCGCTCGCCACCACCGCCGCGGCCAACTCGGTGTCCGGCGCGTCGGCCGGGGCGATCGTGCGAATCGACACCCGCAGCCCGCTGACCATCAGCGGTTCGGCCATCGGCGGGAATCGAACGGTGCCGGAAACGATCATGCATTCAGTGTGCCCCGGAGTCGCTCACGTTTCGACTTCGTTGCCGAGTCGTGTCCCTGGTCATTCCGGGGGCTGGGTGCCGGTATTCTGGGCTCGTCCGTTCCCGCGCCTTCCGGCGCCTGACGTACCCGATGGAAGCAAAAGTGGCAATCCGCATACAGAAGAAGTCCGCGACCACCTCCAAGGTCATGTTTGTTCTCCCCGACGAGATTCATCCGGGCGTGGTGTCGGCGGTCGGCACGTTCAACGATTGGCGACCGGGCGTGCACAAGCTGGTCAAGCGCAGCAATGGCACCCGCAGCGTGAGTGTGGAAGTGCCCGCGGGGCAGGAGATCTGCTTCAGGTACCTGGGTGACGGCGGCGTCTGGTTCGACGACCCGGATGCAGAGGTCGTCACCGGCGAGGGCACTCTCGTCCGGGCCTGAGCGCCGCACCGGTGCCCGGGTCCTGCGGCCTGGGCACCGTGGGCCTTACAGGTGACGAGATACCTGGCCTGACAAGAGGTTCCCGCCGACAACCCTGGCGGGGCCCTACTCCTCGGTCGAGGACAGTTGCCCCGGCCCCACCCGACCCGCCGGGCTCGCGCGGCGCGCGTGGCAGCGTCGACCAGGACCGATAGCGGCGTCCTTGCCGATCGCAACAACCCGTTCGCCGGGTCATCCGCCGGCGAGCCCGTGGCAGCGTGGCAGCAACGTCCACTGACCCCGCATTTAGTCCCCATGCCTGAAGTTGTCCACATTCTCCAGATCCGTCCCCGGTGAGGGCGGGCGGTGCCGCAGAGTGGCCGGATGGCTGCGAAGGACGAACTCGGACGCCGGGGCGAAGAGCTGGCGGTCCGGCACTTGGAGAGCACCGGGCTGCAGGTGCTCGACCGCAACTGGCGGTGCACGGAGGGCGAGCTGGACATCGTGGCGACCGACCAGGCCGCCACGACCGTGGTGTTCTGCGAGGTCAAGACCCGCAGCGGGGTCGGCTTCGGCACCCCGTTCGAGGCCGTGACCCAGGGCAAGCGGCGCAAACTGCGCCGGCTCGGGGTGCTCTGGCTCTCGGAGAACCGGGTCAAGGCGTATCCGGTGATGCGGTTCGACGTCATCGGGGTGCTCTGGCCGGCGGGTGGGTCACCCCGGGTCGAGCATCGTGAGCAGGCGTTCTGATGACCCTGGCGCGCACCTGGTCGGTCGGGCTCACCGGGGTCACCGGGCAGCTGGTGACGGTGGAGGCCGACCTGTCCGCGGGGCTCCCGGGAACGGCGGTGATCGGGTTGCCCGACCCGGCGATCATCCAGTCCCGCGATCGGATCCGGGCGGCGATCCTGAACTCCGGGCACCGGTGGCCGGACCGGCGGATCACTTTGGCGTTGTCGCCGGCCGGTCTGCGCAAGAGCGGTGCCGGCTACGACATCGCCTTGGCCGTCGCAGTTCTCGCCGCATCCGGGGTCCTGCCGGGGCGAGCTGCCGGGGACACCGTGCTGGTCGGCGAACTCGGCCTGGACGGTGCCATGCGGCCGGTCCGAGGGGTGCTCCCGGCGTTGCTCGCGGCCCGGGCCGCCGGCCGGACCCGAGCCGTCGTGCCGCTGGGCAACCTGTCCGAGGCCGCCCTGGCGACCGGGATGACGGTGTGGGGTGCCCCCACCCTGGCCGACCTGGTGTCCAGCCTGCGGGGCGAGAACCACTGCATGGTCGAGGGTGTCGCCCCTGTGCCGGCCGGTCCGCCGGAGCTGCCGGACCTGGCCGACGTGCTCGGCCAACCCGAGGCGCGCCTGGCGCTGGAGATCGCCGCGGCCGGTGGTCACCACCTCGCGATGATCGGCCCGCCGGGCGCCGGGAAGACCATGCTGGCCAGCCGGCTGCCGGGCGTGCTGCCGCCGCTGGACGACCAGCAGTCGCTGGAGGTGACCGCCGTGCACTCGGTCGCCGGGCTGCTGGCGGACGGCACGCCGCTGATCACCCACCCCCAGTTCGTCGACCCGCACCACACCGCGTCCCAGGCCGCGATCATCGGCGGCGGTTCGGGTCACATCCGGCCCGGCAGCGTGAGTCTCGCGCACTGTGGGGTGCTGTTCCTGGACGAGGCGCCCGAGTTCGGGCGCAAGGCCCTGGATGCCCTGCGGCAGCCGTTGGAGGAGGGGACGGTGGTGCTGGCGCGGGCGTCGGGGGTGGTGCGGTTCCCGGCGCGGTTCCAGTTGGTGCTGGCCGCCAATCCGTGTCCGTGCGCGGCGGCCAACGACGTGGATTGCCGGTGCGGGTCGACGCAGCGGCGGACGTATCTGAGCCGGTTGTCGGGTCCGTTGATGGACCGGGTGGACATCCGGATCGATCTGCCGCCGTTGCCGCCGTCGATCCTGACGTCCACGGTGGGGCAGGGGGAGTCGAGTGCGGTGGTGGCGGAGCGGGTGCGGTCGGCGCGGGCGCGGGCGGCGTACCGGTGGCGGGACACCCCGTGGCGGTGCACGGCCCAGGTTCCGGGTGCGGTGGTGCGGCGGATGTGGACGCCGCAGGAGGGGCAGGCGGAATTGTTGGATCGGGCGGTGCGGGCGGGCCGGTTGACCGGGCGCGGGTACGACCGGGTGTTGCGACTGTCTTTGACGGTGGCCGATGTGGCCGGTCGGGACCTGCCGTCGGTGGCCGATGTCGCCTCCGCGTTGGCGTTGCGGTGTGCCGAGGCCGGGTCGTGAGTCTGCTGGGCGCCGAGGCGGA
The DNA here is from genome assembly GCA_036524715.1 of Nakamurella sp. Taxonomy (GTDB): domain Bacteria; phylum Actinomycetota; class Actinomycetes; order Mycobacteriales; family Nakamurellaceae; genus Nakamurella. Next base: position 6,113 of record DATDBV010000484.1, read on the forward strand.
CGCCGGGGTCGACGAGGTGCGGGTGGCGTTGGCCGGATTGCTGCGGGCGTGCGAGCCGCCGAGCGGGGCGCTGGCGCGGTTCGTCGGGACGCAGGGTCCGGTGGCGGCGTGGCAGGCGGTGCTGTCGCGGCGGGCGCCGCGGGCGGTGATGTCGGCGACGGCGGCGCGGGTGGACGGGGTGGATCCGGCGGTGCTGGTGGGCCGGGCGCGGGCGGATCTGGCCGCGGCCGCCCGGGTCGGGGCGCGGTTGATCGGCCCTGATGATGCCGAATGGCCGGCCGCGGTGGTGTCCTCGTTCGCCGGGGCCGTGGAGCGTGGGGTGCGAGGCGCCGGACCGCCGGTGGCGTTGTACGTGCGGGGCCGGCCGCTGGCGGGTCTGCCGGACCGGGCCGTGACGGTGGTGGGATCGCGGGCGAGCAGCCCGTACGGGACGCGGGTGGCGGGCGAGCTGGCCTACGAGCTGGCCCGGGCCGGGTTGGCGGTGGTGTCGGGGGCGGCGTTCGGGATCGACACGGCCGCGCACCGGTCGGCCCTGCAGGTCGTCCGGTCCTCGGCCGCTGCCCAGCGGGCGGTGACGGTGGCGGTGCTGGCCTGCGGGATCGATCGGGCGTATCCGGAGGCGAACCGGGGGTTGCTGGAGGTCATTGCCCGGAACGGGTCGGTGGTCAGCGAGTACCCGCCCGGCACGGTGCCGGCGCGGCACCGGTTCCTGGTGCGGAACCGGTTGATCGCGGCGTTCGGGGCCGGCACGGTGGTGGTGGAGGCGGGCCGCCGGTCGGGCACGTTGTCGACGGCCGCGGCGGCGGAACAGTTGGGGCGTTCGGTGATGGCGGTGCCGGGGCCGGTGACGTCGGCGATGTCGGTGGGCTGTCACCTGTTGCTGGCGGACCGGTTCGCGCAGCTGGTGACGGGCGCGGACGACGTGCTCGCGGTGCTGGGGCAGTCGGGGCGGCCGCCGACGGATGCGGGTGACGGCGCGGCCCCGGGGGAGGATCCGCGGCATCCGACCGATGGGTTGGAACCGGAGACGGCGCGGGTGTACGACGCGTTCCCGACCCGTGGATGGTGTGCGGTGCAGGACCTGGTCGTCGAGTCCGGGCTGCCGGTGGCCGCGGTGATGGGGTCGCTGGCCGTGTTGCACCTGCACGGGCTGGCCGACCAGGACGGCCCCCTGTGGCGACGCGTCCGTCCGGAACGGTCGTGAATCGCGGGCGCCGTCGATGAGTTCGGCGCGGCAGATCCGTCCACATAGGCGAGAACCGAATCGCGTCACGGTACGTACCCACCAGCGACTCACCGAACAGCGTCACCGCACCGGCATTCTCCGGCCGACGCCCGGCCGGATCGATGCGGCGACAACAGCTTTCGCGCAGCACGCCGGCACTTCCGGCGGTCGATGCCCGACCGCCGGCCGGCAGATGCTCAGTTCGGCGGGCCGACCTCGTACAGCCCGTCGTCATTCCTGACCGTCACCGTCACGCTGGTCCGCTGGGGCGATCCCGGGTCGCAGCATGGCCGAGCTCATTGCATCCGGCCCGGCGTGGCACCTCCGCCCAGCGCGATCCGCACGGGACGATTCGCTCGTACACGCGACGAAGGGATGTGCGGCATGCGACGAGTCGTCGCGATCGCCAACGGCAAGGGCGGGGTCGGCAAGACCACCCTCACCGCCGGACTGGCCGGCCAGCTGGCCGCGAGCGGCTCCCGGGTGCTGGTGGTGGACACCGACCCGCAGGCGAACCTCGCCCGCGACCTCGGCTACGCCGCCGGAGACGGCAGCAACCTGTCGCTGGCCATCACCCACGGTCTCCCGCTGGAGCTGACCCGCTCGGTCCGGGACCGGCTGGACGTGGTTCCGGGGGGACCGGCCCTGTGGGACGTGGCGCCGGCGTTCACCGCCCGCGGGGCCCGCGGGGCGACCCTGCCCGGCCTGGGGTCGGCGCTGGACAAGGTCAAGCCGGAGAAGAAGGGTGCGGACTACGACGTGGTCCTGGTCGACACCCCGCCCGGCGAGCCGATCCTGCAGGAGCTGGTATTCGCCGCCGCCGACTTCCTGATCATCCCGACGCGCTCGGACGAGGCCAGTCTGGACGGCCTGGTGGTCGTCGCGCAGCGGTTCGCGGCCGCCCGCGCCGTCAACCCTGACCTGACCCTGCTCGGCGTCGTCCTGTTCGGAGTTCGGGCCGGCAGCACGCGCATGATCGCCCGGGTGCGGACCGCCCTGCAGGAGACGCTGGGCGACGCCGCACCGGTCTTCCCCACGTCGATCCGCTATCTGGAGAGTGCCGCGGTCGACATGCGCAGCCGCGGTGTGCTCCCGCACGAGTTGACCCAGTTGCATCGATCCGACACGAAAAGGCGTCTCTCCCGGCTTCGCGAGGGCGCGCCGGCCGACGCGGGCGACAGCCTGCTCAGCCGGGACTCCTCGGCCGCGGGCCTGGCCGCCGACTACGCCGCCCTGGCCGACGAGGTGCGCACCGCGATGAAGGCGCACAAGGGCGGGGCCAAGCGTCGACTGGAGGTGGCGGTATGAGGCAGGCTTGCCGAGTGAATCGTCAACACCGTGCCGCGGTCCGAATCGGGGCGGCCGAGCCTGCGAGGGCCCCCGAAGGGACGGCGGCATGACCCGACCGAATCTGGCGGGTCTTTTCAACGGCAGCGCCGCTCCGCAACCCCAGCTGACCTGGCTCAACGGCCAACCCGACGCACCGCAGCCGCCGCCGGCCGAGCCAGCGGCCCGGCCGACCACGCGTCAGCCGGACGCCGAGCCGGTCACCGCGGCGTCCATCGGATTGTTCGATCCGGTCGCGCTCGCCGAGCGGTACTTCGCGTTCCTGCAGGCCCTGCTCGACCTCCAGCGCGACTTCGGTTTGCGGGCGGCCCAACACGTCGCCGAGCTGCCCGGCATGGATCGGCTGCGGCGCTGACGGACCCCAAGCTGACCGACGCCAAGCCGTCCGACGTCAAGGGGGAGCTGCACCGGCGCCTGCGGCGCAGCCGGGCCCACCTGCTGTCCCGGCTCGACGGCCTGGCCGAGTACGACCTGCGTCGGCCGGCCGTGCCGAGCGGGACCAACCTGCTCGGGCTGGTCAAGCACCTGGCCGGCGTCGAGTACGGCTACTTCGTCGAGTCGTTCGGCCGGCCCCGCCCGGAGCCGCTTCCCTGGGTGGACGACGGCTCCGTGTGGCAGGACGCCGACATGTGGGCGACCCCCGACCAGTCCACCGAGTACATCGTCGGGCTGTATCGGCGGGCCTGCGAGCACGCCGACCGCACCATCAACGAGCTGGACCTCGCGTCCCCGGCGGTCGTCGCGCACTGGCGGCCGGAGAATCGCAACACCACCCTGGCGGTCCTGCTGGTGCACATGAATGTGGAGACGGCCCAGCACGCGGGCCACGCCGACATCCTGCGGGAGCTGATCGACGGCCGCGTCGGGCCGGGCCTGACGTTGCCCGGCCCGGAGCTGTTCGAGGCGGCCGAGCGGGCGGCCGAAGAATCCGATCAAGAAGAATCCGAACAAAACTGAGGAACCGTCCGCGTCGGATGTACGTATTCCGGTGTGAAGCCCTCTTCAATAGCGAGGATGCTCCACCTGACAACACCGGCCGACGCCCGACCGAGAGGTGGAGCGCCCCGCCCCCCAGCCCCGCCCGGGGAGTCGGCGGCCGATGCCCGGCCGCCGTGGGTCTGCTGGGGGAATGGCGCAGTGCGGGCCGCGTGATGCACCACGCAGGCCCGCACGCGCATGTCCGCGGACGATCAGCCTCCTGGCCGACCACCGCCCATGCCACCGCCCATGCCGCCGTCCGGGGCCTGGCCCGCGGTGAACGTGCCCGCCGAGGTGGCTCCGTCGATGCTGCCTGCCGTGGCCAGCCCGCCGATCGACTCGCCGCTGACCGATCCGCCGGCGTACACGGTGTAGGTCGATCCGCTGGTGATGTCCGCCGACGAGTAGACGAGCGAAGCGAACGCCTTGCTCGCGGTGAACGAGGCGAGCACGGTCCCGTCCGCGGAGGCGACGTGCACGACCGTGCCGGCCGCCTGCGTCGTGGAGAACGTCGCGGCCACCCAGCCCTGGGGCGAGGAGCCGGCCGGTGCCTCGACCATGCCCGAGCTGCCCACGGCGAGCAGGACGCCGCCGCTGATGGTGAACGTGCCGTCGGTGTCCAGGGCGCCGTTCATGTTCTCGGTCGGTCCGTTGACCACGATGGTGCCGCCGGTGATACTCGCCGAACCGTTCGAGTCCAGGCCGTCGCCACCGGTGTCGACGACGATCGTGCCGCCGCCGATGGTCAGCGCGCTGCCGGCGTTGAGCCCGTCGTCGGAACTGGTCGCGTGGACGTCGCCGCCGGAGATGGTGATGGTGGTGCCCTCGATCGCCTCGTACGACCGGCTGACGGTGACGGTGCCGTTGGTGATCGCCAGGTCGCCGTCGGCGTGCAGGCCGTCGTCCCCGGTGGCCAGCGTCAGCTCGCCGCCGTTGACGGTGACCGAGCCGTTGGAGTGCACCGCGTCGTCGGCGGCGTCCACGGTGATCGTTCCACCGTCCACGACCACGCTGGCCGAGCCCTTGAGGCCCTTGGCCGACGCGTCGTCGGCGACCGAACCGGAGGCGCCGCCGCCGGCGGTCACCGCGAGCGTGCCGGCGGAAACGACCACGTCGGTGACCGCGTCCACCCCGTCGCCGCCCGCGGTCACGGTCACGGTTCCGCCCTCGACGGCGACGTAACCCTTGGTGGCGTCCTCGGAGTTGTCGGCCTTGAGCCCGTCGCCGCCGGTGGTCACGGTGATCGTGCCGCCCTTGACCACCAGGTAGTCCTTGCCGCGGATGCCGTCGTCGACCGCGTCCACGGTGATCGTGCCGGACTCGATGACCAGGCCGTCCTTGCTGGCGATCCCGTCGTTGGCGTTGCCTTGCACGGTTAGCGCACCGGTGCCGGTGATGGTCAGGTCGGCGGTGCTGAACAGCGCCGCGTTGGGCTCGTCGGTCTCGGCATCGGGATACACATAAGTGGTCGCGTCGGCCAGCGTGTTCTGCGACCCGTCCGCCAGCTGGACCACGGCGGATTCCGCGTCGGTGACGACCAGCGGCGAGCCGGTCGAATTGGTGATGTCCGCGCCGTCCAGGATCAGGGTCACCACGCCGTCGCCGGACACGTTGACGACCACCTGGCCGTCGGTCAGCGTTCCGCTGATCCGGTAGGTGCCGGCCGCGGTGACGGTGACGACCCCGCCGTTCACGGTGACCGTCTCCGAGCTGCTGGTGGCGGTCGACCCGGACAGGGTGATCGTCTCCTCGGCCTGGCCCGTGGTGTCGGCGACATCCTCGACGGCGGCGTTGTCGGCCAGGGTCTGCGCCGCCGTCTGCCCGGCGACGCTCGATGAACCGGCCGTCTCTCCTGCGGCACAGGCCCCGGTGACCAGGGCCAGCGACAGGACGGCGGGCAGCAGGATCTTGCGGTTCAGATATTTCATGACGGGCTCCAGAAGTAGCGGTGCAGGACGCGGGTCCATTTGTGCGACGGCAGCTCCGGCCGCAGGGCGGCCAGTCCGGTGCCGTACTTGGAGATCAGGCTGGGTCGACACCCGTTGCGCCACAGCAGCTTGTCGGCGGCGCAGGGGCGTCCGGCGGTCTTGGTCTCGACGATTGCCAGGCCGGGTACGGTGATCTCGTGACCGTCCGGGCCGGTCCAGCGCAGGCCGGTGTCGATGGTCACCCGGCTGGCGGT
>DATDBV010000485.1:0-2606 GCA_036524715.1 Nakamurella sp.
CTGATCGGCACCAAGATCGTGATGCGGCACCGCAACCGCCGGCTCGCGGAGAAGTCGGTGGCCTGGCTCGGCTTCGACCCCAACGCCCGGATCGACCTGGTCGAGCAGGTCCAGGGTCTGTCACCGCAGGACAAGAACGGGTCAGTTCCCCCCGACCGACGCGGCGAAGCGCTCATCGTCGACCCGATGGCCCAGTTCGGCAACCTGACGATCCTCCCGCCGGCCCGCACGGAACGAGCGAAGGCAATCTCCTCGACCCCACCCACCCGGACCAGCGCATGATCAGCCACCTACGGCGCCGTCAGCTCCAGAGGCGCCCGCGGCGCGGTACGCGCTCCCTGCGAGTCGGGCTTCGTCGACCCGATCGGCATCGCCATCTGTCGCTGAGCGCGCGCGCTCGCCGGTGGGTGAACTCCTCAGAGGACTTCCCGCTCCGTCGCGCCGCCGTGTGGGCCGTCGCCTTGGTCCTACTTGTGATGGTCGGGGGAGCGACCATGTTGGCCGCCAGTGCGGATCCCCAAGGTGGGGGATCGGGTCCGTTCGCCGCCGTCGACGTGGCGGACAGTAAAGGGATCAGGGTCAGCCAGTACGAGCTGTCGATCGATCCCGGGAACGTGTTCAACCCGTTCCAGCTGTGGTTGAGCATGCGGCTGATGACGGTGTGGAGCTTCTACCGCGTCACCATCGCCCTGGTCGCCTACGTCTTCGACTGGACTCTGTCGATGACCTGGCTGAACGCCATCGTCACCCCGTTGGATGCGGCCGCGAGCCAGATCCGTGACCAGCTCATCAGTCCGATCGGTCTGGCCGGGTTGATGCTGCTGATCTCGGCGGTGGTCGGCTGCATCCGGATCGTTTACGGCAAGACGGGCCGCGGGATCTGGGACATCCTTTCCGCTGCCATCGTGGCGGCGGCTGTCGCCGTGCTGCTGGTCAGCCCCGTGGCCGCCGTGACCGGGGAGCCGTTGACGAAGGTCCGCAACACCGGCCTAGGCATTGCCGCCATGATCGACGGGAAGAACCTGGCCGATACCGACATCAGCGGCACCCCCGACGCCGCCCAGCTGAAGCCGGCGCCGGTGCTGGTCGACGCGTTCGTCCGGCCCGCCCACGGTCTGATCAACTACGGGGTCAACTTCACCGACGACCAGAAATGCACCCCCGCCTACGACCAGGCGCTGAAGGCCGGCCCCCACTTCGACCCCGGTGCCGACGACCAGCGCAAGAAGGTCGCCGGCTGCGACAAGGCCCTGGGCGAGTACGCCGAGAAGCAGTCGGTCTACGCCGCCTCGTTCGGGATGGGCGCGTTCGTCTTGTCGGGGATCCTGGTCGGACTGACCGTCCTGACCGCCTGCGTGCTGCTGTTCATCTCGGTGATGATGCTGGCCTGGAGCCTGCTGAAGCTGGTCATCACCGGAGTGATCGGCATCGGCCCCGGCGACACCCGCGGACCCCTCATCCGCAACGCGCTGACCGCGCTGACCAGCCTCCTCTACGTCGGCACCTCCACCATCGTGCTGGCGGTCATTTTGGTGCTGATCAAGAACGCCTTCGCCACCGACCTCGGCAACCCCATGGCCCGGTTCCTGCTCGTTGACGTCATCCTCATCGGCGGCCTGGTCATCGTCATTCAGACCTGGTCGGCGCACCGCCGCGGCGCCCAGTCGTGGGCCGATAAGGCCATGGCCAAGTTCCAGCAGAGCACCCCGAAGCCGACCGTCGGATCCCGGGTGAGCGGCTGGCTGAAAGCACCGGCTGGCGGTGAGGCGGCAAAGTACGGCGGACTCGGGGGCGACAGCTACGGACCCGGGGGTGGGGGAGTGGGGGGCAGCCCGTTCGGCCTGCGCCGGATGGTCCGGCCCGTCACCCACAGCAACGCCTTCCAGCTCGCCCGTCTCGGCGCGATCGCCGGCGCGACCGGCGGCGGCGCCGCCCTGGTCGCCGGCAAAGCCGCCACCCGGCTCACGGCCCGCGTCGCTGCGCACAGTGTCACCGGAACCGTCGCCGGTGCCCGGAGCCTCGCCGGTGGCGCCGCGACCGGTGCCCACTGGGCAGGAGTTGGCGTCCGGCACACCGCTGACTCCGCCCAGCGGATCCACGCCACCTACACCGCGGTCCGTGGCGGCTCCCAACGCGCCACCGCGGGACCACACGTCGACCCCTGGATTACCCGGGCTGTCCAGGCGCGTGCTCTCGTTCACCGCAGTACCGCCGCTGCGGCCGCCGACGCTGCCTTGGCCATGGGACCGACCCGCGGCCCCGAGATCTCCGGGGCGCCCACGACAACACAGCACCGCGCCGAGGACACCCAGCGCACGTCGCAGCGCACCGCTACCGAGCACAAGCTCACCCGTCCACCGGCGAGAGATACCTCCACGACGAACCCGGCGGCCGCCGCGCCGAATGCGTCGCCGGGACATCCCATGGTGGTGGAGTCGGCCGCCTCAGCCGCCGAGCGGATGCAGCAGCTGGTGCAACCGGCAGAGGGCCTCCGCGGTCAGCGTCGAGCTATGCAGCGGTGAGCATGGCGACCCATACGAAGGCGGTCGCCGCCGGTCTGGTCCTTGCGCTGCTCACAGTGCTGGCGGCGGTCAGCTGCGGGCCTG
>DATDBV010000486.1:0-2446 GCA_036524715.1 Nakamurella sp.
GTGCCGCCGGGGAGCCGATGGCGGAACCGGGCCACCAGCGCGTAGGCCGCGGCGGCGAGCCAGCCCAGCGGCGGATGGTCGATGAGCCACCCGGCCCCGCGCCACCACCGCCGGGGCTGCGCCCGCAGAACTGCCGCGACCGCCCGGTGCCCGCGCCGCCGCGAGCCGTCGGCGCCGACCCACCAGGCCGCCCGCCGCGCCTGGTCGACGGTCAGGCCGAGCGGACCGATCTCGATGAGCTGATATGGCTCGGCCCGCACCGGCACCGGCAGCACCCGTTGCGCCAGGTCAACGCTGCGCTGGCAGAAGGCGCAGTCGCCGTCGTAGATCAGGATCGGTGTCCGTATCGGGCTCGGCACCCGTCCATGATGCGGCCGTGCGCTCCGGGGCATGACGACGACGCTGCTCGAAGCACTCGGCCGGGAACTGCCGGCCGGTCTCGGCCAGAATCCGCCGGCGGCCGGCCGGCAGCGCGGCCAGCCCGTTGAGCGTGGTGTCATAGCGCGATGACCGTCCGATTGGAGCCGCTGAAGGTCGCCGACGCCGCAGAGATGACCGAGGTGCTGTCCGCCCCCGAGCTTTACGCAGTCACCGGAGGCAGCCCGCCCACTGTCGAGCAGCTGTCCGCGCAGTATGAACGGCAGGTCGGCGGGCGCTCGGCCGATGGCCGCGAGCGGTGGCTGAACTGGGTGGTCCGGGTTGACGGTGCGGCCGTCGGGTACGTGCAGGCCACCGTCCACGACGGGATTCGGGCTGCCGTTGCTTGGGTGATCGGTGCGCACTGGCAGGGCCACGGCTACGCCACGGCCGCCGGACGGGCGATGCTTGGTGAGCTACGCGCACTGGGCGTGCAGCGAGTGGAGGCGTCCATCGCGCCTGGCCACTCGGCCTCCGAGGTCGTCGCCACCCGCCTCGGGTTGCGCCCGACCGGCGAGCGGGACGCCGACGGCGAGCAGCTGTGGTCCTCCGCCAACCGGCCGGACAGCGAGCAGGCGGTTCGGGTTGACGTCACCCGGAAGCAGTGAATGGGCGCTGCGTCGGAAGAAGAGTGCGACCTGCCGCACTATTCTTCCGACGGAACCGATGGTCTGGGCTCAGACAGCGGCGTCGAGTGCGCTGACGGCGACGGCCGATCGAAGGCGGGGTGCCGCGCCGTCGTAGCCGGTCGATGCGGGGTCGCTATCCGGGTGTCGCGTCGTGCTCTCTTTCTTGGCGAGCTGCTGTATTTGCCATTCATGCACGTCGGGCAGCCAATCCAACGCGCCCGATGGACCGACCCGCGCGTCGTCGGGAACACCGCCGTCTCGCAGGGCCTGCACGTGGTGGCCTGTGTCGCTGCCACGACAACCGTCGGCGGGTCGCTCAGCCTCCGGCCGACGGGACCTGCATCCGGGCGTAGAAGCCGTTGATGTGCGCCTCCAGCAAGTCCGCCGCCCGCGGACCGTCAGCGGCGGCCAGCGCCGCGTAGATCGCGCGATGATCGGCCCGCAACCCGTCCCGGATCTCCGGCCAGTCGCCCGACTCTTCCAGGGTGCCGAGGATGTCGGTGCGGATCGACTCCCGGACGGCCACCGTCAGGTCGGCGACGAACCGGTTGCCGCCCGCCTCGGCGATGGCCACGTGGAACTCCGTGTCCAGCTCGTTGAACCGGGCCCGGTCGATGTCCGGGTCGTCCATGGCGGCCAGCGGACCGGCAATCCGCTCCAGGAACGCCGGGGTGATCGCCTTGGCCGCGCCGAGGGCGCTGAATCGCTCGAACAAGATCCGCGACTCGACGACATCCGACAGCGGGAACGAGGCGACCGCCAGGTGCACCCGCAGCAGTCGGGTCAGGGCGCCGGAGGGTGCCGCGGTGACGATGGTCCCGGACTCGGCGCCGGTGCCCACCCCGGATCGCACGACCCCCTGGGCCTGCAGCACCCGCAACGCCTCCCGGACCGCGGGTCGGCTGGCCCCCAGCATCGTGGCCAGTTCCCGTTCGGGCGGAAGCCGGTCGCCCGGCCGCAGCGACCGATTGATCAGCTGCTCCTCGATCCGGCGCAGCACGAGCTCATAGGTCGGAACCCGCTGGACGGGCTCCCAGCCGGCCGGTGCCGCCATAGCGCTCCTCCGCTCACCTTGTGGATCTGGTCCCAGCATCTTGTGGATCCGATGAGGAAATTTTGGCGAATGTGACCTCATTCACTGGACAGCGTAGCAGTTCTGTCCTATGGTCCTTGCATTCTTTGGTCAGACCACACCGGTCACCAATCACTCAACGTGGAGGATCAATGGCGACTCCGTATCAGCCCGACATCGAGGCGGTCGGCGACAGCATTTTCTTGACGGCGATGGTCTCGATCATTCCGTTGCTGGTGGTGTTCGTGTTTCTGGGGATCTTGAAGACGAAGGCGCACATCGCCGGGTTGGCGGGGTTGGCGTCGGCGATCCTGGTGGCGATCCTGGC
>DATDBV010000487.1:0-2475 GCA_036524715.1 Nakamurella sp.
AATGCCGGACCCGGAGGGTACGACGCCGCCCAACGGCACCGACCAGGCGCCGCAGACGTCCTGAGCGCCAGGGGTTCCGGTGGCCCGGGTAGGGGGCCGCTGCCGAAGCAGGCTCGCGAGGGCGCCGGTCAGCTTTACGAGCGGCTGTCGATCTGCTCGAGAATGTCGAGATCGACCCGTTCGAGATCCTTGACGTTCAGGCAGCCGACATCCACGATGTGGGGTCCCGGCGATCCAGGAGGTCCCCGAGCGCCGACCCCGTCGGCCCGGTAGATCACCGGTGCGCCACCGCGACGGTCAGTGCGGCGATGACGTCCGGGTCGTCCAGTCGCTCGCCGAACAGCTCACGCAGCTGCCCGACCCGGTAGCGAACCGTCTGCGGGTGCACGTGCAGCACCCGGGCCACCTCATCGCGCCGGCCGCGGAGCAGCAGCCAGGCCCGCAGCGTCTCGACCAGCCGGTCGGCGGTCGCCGGGCGCAGGTCGGCCAGGGGTGCGAGCGCGCGCTCGCGCAGGTCGGCCAACGCATCGGGGTCGGCGGTGACGACGAGTGCCGTCAGCTGTTCCTCGGTGTCGACCAGCCCGCCTGTCTGCGCGGGGGCGCTGGGTCCGAGCCCGAGGCGCCGGGCGCGCAGCACCCGCAGGTAGGACAGGCGCACCAGGGTCCACGGCTTTGCCGGTCCGAGGTAGGCGTCCAGCCCGTGCAGGGCGTTCGCCGCGGCGGTCCGCCCGGCGCCGTCGGCGTCGGGTATCAGCAGCACCGTCAGCTCCGACTGCTCGTCCGGGGGCAGGCCCGGCAACTCGTCGGCGCGCAGGGCCCGGCCGTCCAGATTGGTCACCGCCCGCGAGGCGTGTCCGGTGGGCAGCAGCGCCGCGGCCAGGGTGGCGGGAGGCCGCCAGCCGGCCAGGTCGGCGGCCTCGGCCAGCCGATGCTCCGGTTCGCCGGCCAGCAGCGCGCGCACCAGCCGGTTCAGGTATCGCTCGCGAACCCGGCCGGAGGTGGCCAGCTCGTCGGAATGACCGGCCGCGCTGGCCGCCGAGAGCTCGTCGATGTAGGCGAAGACGAGCTCGGCGAATCTGGCCATGGTGTCCGCCGGCAGCTCGGTCTCGACCGCCGTCCGGGAGAACTGACGCCACGACTCCCGTGCGCCGATCCGATAGGCGGCCAGTAGCGCCTCCATCGACCGGCCGGCGCGGGCTTCGCCCCGTCCGAGGGAGTAGGCACCCTCCAGTGCGGGGGCCAACGGGCTGCCCGCGGCGCCGGGGATCGGCCGGCCGGCCAGTTTGAGGAACCCGCCAAGTGCCAGCTCCACCGCCGACTGGATGTTCGCGCCGATAGGGCCGGACAGGGCGTCGGTGTAGGCCGGGACCTGCACGATGATGGCCTGCACCGTCCGCTCGGCGACGCCGGGCAGCCGGGAGCGCAGCAGGCCGATGGTCCGCTCGCCCAGGTCGAGGGCGGCGACGTCGCTCACCGCGCTTCCCACGCGATCCGAGGGCCTTATCGTCATTTGTTCGCTCCGAACAATTCTTGGCTGGATTTTCACTTCGCTGGCCCATGAGGTTAGTCGTGTTTGACAGGCAGAGTGGTCCTCATGACCACAGTGACCGGAGGCAACGGCCGCGACCCGGGGGTACCCGGTCGCCTGCGGCGACGGCTGTGGGGGCTCGCGGAGGCGATGGCCTCGCCGCGGCGGCCCGAGGACTACCTGGACATGTTCCATCCGCTGCGACGTGGCGCGGATCTGCGGGGGCGGGTGATCGCGGTCCGGCCAGAAGCCGGCGGCGCGGTCACCGTCGTACTGCGACCCGGGGCGGCGTGGCGATCCCACGTGCCCGGGCAGTACGCGCGGGTGGGTCTGGAGGTCGACGGTGTCCGCCGCTGGCGGTCGTACTCGATCACCAGCCCACCGGCCCCGGCCGGCGGGACGATCTCGATCACCGCCCGGGCGGTGCCGGGTGGCATCGTCAGCGCGCACCTGGCGCAGCGGCTGGCGGAGGGTGACCTCGTCCACCTGGACCAGGCGTGCGGCGATTTCGTCCTGCCCGATCCGATTCCGGACAAGGTCCTGTTCATCACCGGCGGCAGCGGGATCACCCCGGTCATCGGCATGCTGCGCTCGGGTCGGGACTGGTTGCGCGACGTCGTGCTGGTGCACTCCGAGGGCCGGGACCGCGACGTCATCTTCGGCCCGGAGCTGCGGGGCCTGGCCGCGGACGGGCATATCCGGCTGGTCGAGCAGCACACCGAACGGGCCGGCCGCCTCGGCATGGCCGAGCTGCGCGCGCTGGTGCCCGACCTGGCCGAGCGGGCGGCCTGGGCCTGCGGGCCGGCCGGCCTGCTCGACGAGATCGAGGCCTACTGGGACGATCTGGGCACCACCCGGCCGTTGCACACCGAGCGGTTCCGCACCGCGCTGGCCGCCCCCGGGCAGGGCGGCACCGTCGAGTTCACCACCACCGGCGCCACGGTGGA
>DATDBV010000488.1:0-2791 GCA_036524715.1 Nakamurella sp.
ATCCGTGGGATAGGTTCCCCGCGTGTCGGCGAAGTCGACGCGGCCGGTAAACCGGTGAACCGAAATCTTCGGAGGTGGCACGTGCATCGACGTTCGATGCGAACCGCCGTCGTCGGGCTCGCCGCGGTAGCGGCCCTGACGTTGGCGGCGTGTGGATCACAGTCCCAGACCAGTAGTACGACGACGAGCGCAGCAGGCACCGCCGCGTCCTCGGCCGCATCCAGCGCGGCCGCCGGCAGTGGTGAGCTGGCGATCGTCGCAGACGTGCCGGTCGACATCGATGGCGCCGAGGTCTCGATCAGCGAGAGTGGTGGTGGTGCACTCAAGGCGGCCGGGTCGGGCAATGCCACCTGTTCCGGGGTGAACATCGCCATGGCCGGCGCACTGACCGGCGCGAATGCCGCGCTCGGCCTGAACATCCTGTACGGCGCCACCGTCGCGATCGAGGAGCACAACGCGGCCAACCCGAACTGCCAGGTCGAGCTCAAGCAGTTCGACACCCAGGGCGATCCCCAGCAGGCAACCCAGGTCGCACCGCAGATCGTCGGCGACGCCAGCGTCATCGGCCTGCTCGGGCCGGCGTTCTCCACCGAGACCGAGGCCACCGGACCGATCTTCAACCAGGCCGGCCTGCTGTCGACGACCGCTTCGGCGACCAGGGCCTCGCTCACCACCAACGGATGGACCAACTTCTTCCGCGGTCTGGCCAACGACGATACCCAGGGCCCGGCCGTCGCCAACTACATGAGCAAGACACTCGGGTACAAGAAGGTCTGTGTCGCCCAGGACGACTCGGCATACGGCCAGGGCCTGGCCGAGGTGGTCGTGGAGACCCTCGGGCCGATTGCCGACAGCAGCTGCGCTGCGGAGATCAAGACGGGCGACCGCGACTTCAGCGCGACCGTGCAGCTGATCAGTGGCGCCGCCCCCGATGCCGTGTTTTATGCCGGCTATTACTCCGAGGCTGCGCCCCTCGTCACGCAACTGCGGGACGGCGGGGTGACGGCAACCTTCTTCTCGGCCGACGGCACCAACGATCCGCAGTTCGTTGCACAGGCCGGCCAGGCGTCCAAGGACGCGATCCTGTCCTGCCCCTGCGGTCCATCGCCGGCTGAGTACGCGGCCACCTATGAGCAGGTCAACGGCCAGGCACCGGGTGTCTACTCGGTGGAGGGCTACGACCTGACCGCGATCATGCTCAGCGCGATCGACTCCGGCATCACCGATCGTGCCGGGATGATCGAGTACTTCAAGAGTTACGACGGCCAGGGCCTCGCACACAAGTACAAGTGGGACTCCAGTGGGGACCTGGACGCAAAGGAGATCTGGATCTACAAGGTTCAGTAGTAGTTCGCTTCAGGCTGGCGACCGGGGGGCCCGGGTGGGACCCTGGTCGCCAGCCGCTTGATTCAACGATCGTGGTATCGCTCTGGCGTGAGGAGCACGGTGAGTGATCCGTTAGCCGGGACGCTTCAGTCCCTCGCCCCACCGATCAGTTTCAATGTCGAAGCCCTCGGCAACCTCTTCTGGCAGTTGACCGTCGAGGGTCTGGCTTACGGCTCGATCTACGCGCTGGTCGCCGTCGGGTACACCCTGGTCTACGGCGTGCTGCGATTGATCAACTTCGCGCACTCCGAGATCTTCATGCTCGGCATGTTCGGTCAATACACGGTCCTATTGATGCTCGGGTTCACGCCCAGCGGGAACGTGTATGACAAGGGCACGCTGCTCACCATCTGGTACCTCGGCCTGGCGATGCTGGGCGGTATGCTGGTGTCCGGCGGGGCCGCGGTCGGACTCGAGCGGGTGGCCTATCGGCCGCTGCGGAAACGCAACGCCCCCTCGCTGGTCTTCCTGATCACGGCGATCGGCGCATCATTCGTCATCCAGGAGTTCGTGCATTTCGTCCTGCCCGTGCTCACCGACGGCACGCTCGGCGGGGTCAACGCGGAGCAGCCGATCCGGCTGGTCGACCCGGAAGTGCAGTTCACCATCTTCGGTGCGCCGGTCACCAACGTCACATTGATCATCATCTGCTCCGCGTTGATCCTGGCCGCCATCACCGACGTCTTCGTCAATCGGACGAAGTTCGGTCGAGGCATTCGTGCGGTTGCCCAGGATCCGACCACCGCGACGTTGATGGGCGTATCCCGGGAACGGGTCATCATGTTGACCTTCCTCATCGGCGGGATCCTGGCCGGTGCCGCCGCCCTGCTCTACACCCTGCGGGTGCCCAGCGGCATCGTCTACAACGGCGGCTTCATCCTTGGAATCAAGGCGTTCTGTGCCGCCGTGCTCGGTGGGATCGGCAACCTGCGAGGTGCGCTGCTCGGTGGCCTGATCCTCGGCGTGGCGGAGAACTACGGTCAGGTGCTCTTCGGCACCGGCTGGCGTGACGTCATCGCGTTCGTCCTGCTCATCATCATTCTGATGTTCCGGCCGACCGGCATTCTCGGGGAGAGCCTGGGGAGGGCGCGGGTATGACGAACACGTCGTTCGAGGAGCGGCCCAAGGGCGGCGTCGGGGACGCCTTCCGCAGCTGGTGGAACGCCCTTGCGCGGCCCGCGCAATGGGCGTTCGGCGCCCCGTTCATCCTGTTCATGGCCGTGCTCCCGTTGCTCAACATCCCGGTCATCACCACCGAGGGCACCAACTTCGGCGGGGTGATGGCGCAATTCGGCATGTACGCGCTGATCGCGATCGGCTTGAACGTGGTGGTCGGCCAGGCGGGCCTGCTCGACCTGGGCTACGTGGGCTTCTACGCCGTCGGCGCGTATACGGTGGCCCTGCT
>DATDBV010000489.1:0-11043 GCA_036524715.1 Nakamurella sp.
TGGAGCCACCGGGCCGGAGCACGCCGTAGATCCCGGCCACCGCCAGGAGCAGCACGGCGACCGCCAGTCCGCCGTACACCCCGGCGCCGAGCCGCGCGAGCGGGGTCTTCGGCGAATCGGGATCCCCCTGCACCAGGGCGGCGCGCAGACGCCGCCGGCGGAACCGTTCCGCGGCCACCTCGTCCCGGGTGTCAGCGGTCATCGGGTGAACACTGCGCATCCGCGGTTTGCGCAACGTGCGGGTCAGGTCGGTTCATCGCGGTCAGCCGCCGAGTCCGCGGGCGAAGGCGAACGCGCCCAGGACGGCCGCGACCAGCGGGATCACCGCGATGGTCAGCACCAGGTCGATGATCTCGGCGGCTCGGGCCATCGCCGGGGTGCGGGGCTCCCGGCGGGCGGCGATCGTCGCGGATGCCGCCGCGGCGACCCCGGCCGTGATGCCCACCGCGATCACGGTCGTGGCGGACGTCGCGTGGACCCCGATCGCGGTCGGGACCGCCAGCAGGCAGCCGATCCCGGCCAGCACCAGCGGCAACCGCTGGCCAAGGGTCGGGAAAAGCCTGCCGCGCAGCAGCAGGGCCAACCCGACGACGGCGGCCAGCGCCTGTCCGGCCGGCCGGTCGCCGAACGCCAGCACGACCCCGGCCGCCAGCGCCGGCCAGGCCAGACCTTGCAGGAGGCTGGTGAGCAGGTTGACCGCCCGGCCGGTCCGTTGCCGCACGTCGCGGGCATCGACGGGGCGTCGGATCGCGGCGATCTCGGGGGCCGCGGTCGGTAGCGGGTCCGGCTCGAAGGCGGCCAGCCGCAGCGACAGCGCCGGAAGCGCAGGCATGACGCACAGGGCCAGACCACCGATAATTGCGGCCGTGCCGAGCGGTCCGAGGTCGAAGGCCGCGTCGCCGGCCAGGGCGACCGCCAGCAGGGCCGCCCCGGTGGTGATTGCGCCGAACGGGACGCGACGGGAACCGATTGCCAGGGTCGCCGTACCGGCCAGCACCGCGGCCGTCAGCGCCCCCAGCAGCCAGGGCAAGGGCCCCAACCCGGCGAGGGGGCGGGATCCGGCGGCCGCCGTGACGGCCGCGGCGGCGCCCGCCGCCACGGAGACGAGGCCGATCGTCACCGCCAGCCCCAGATCGCCGACGCGTCGGGCCACCAGCGCGGCCACGGCCTGCAGGCCAACGGCGAGGCCCGCCAGCACCATGGCCGGAACCGTCCATGGCGGCCCGAGAGCCACCACCGCGAGCACGGCGAGGATCGCGCCGGCCGCGGTGGCGCCCAGCGCGCAGGCGCGCCCGGCGGCGGCCGGCCACGCCGGGTTGTCCGCCCGCACCGCATCCGCGACGGCATCCGCGACATCGTCGTAGACGACCGCGGTTTCGGCGGTGTCGGCGCCGGCCAGGAACAGCGTGGAGCCGCCGGCAATGCCCTCGTCCAGCAGGGTGGTGGCGCCCGGCAGTGGCCGGCCCGCGGCGGTGCGCAGGATCCAACCGCCATGGGCCATGGCCTGCTCCCGCAGCGAACGCGGGGCCACGTCCAGCACGATCTCCAGCACCTCAGCGATCGAGGTCCGGTCGGGCAGTGCGAGGTCGATCCGGGACGACGGGGTTCGGATGCTGACCGTGACCACCCGGCTGACCGGACCGAACGACGACGCCGGGCCGGCCACCGGTTCGGCCGCCGGTACGGCCGCCGGCACCGAGTCGACGCCGGGAGTCGGTCCGGCCAGCACGGACCGGGTGTTGGGCCGGCCCGGCCGGACGGCGGCGGTCGACGACCCGGGCGCCCACGGGCTGCTGGACGCGCGCACCGCCGGCGGGGTGGCTGCGCCCGTGGCTGCGCGGGCGCGCCGGGTATCGGGGGCCCCGCCGGCCCTCCCGGCGGGCGAGGTCGGGGCGTCGACCACCGGGTCGGACAGGGCGGCGGGTGCCGCGAACCCGGTCGGGCGGGCCCCGGCCGGATCCATCAGCAGCGGCCGGCCGGCCTCTCCGGCCGGATCGTCCGGACCCCGCCGCCGATCAGCCGGGTCCAGCCGCGGATTATTCGGGTCCAGCCGCGGATCAGCCGGTCGCACGGCGGACGGCCGTCCGCGGAGCTGGGCGGCCCCCTCGTTCGGTTCGCCGGCCGGGCCACCGCCCGACCGGTCGTCCGGGCCGTGGCGTGGCCCGCGCTCCGGCTCGGTGCCGGTCGGCCCCGTCACCGCGGCCCCCCATCGACTCGATGGCCGGGCTCCGGGCCGTCGAGCAGGGTCTGCACCACGACCTCGGGTCCCCGTCGCGGCACCCAGACCCCCCGGCCGGGGGGCTGCGGAGCGAGCCGGGTCCGGCCGATGACCGTGCCCTCGGTCTCCGGTCCGGACAGCAGCAGGGCTGGGGTTCCCACGTCTTTCAGTGTGGCGTAGAGGGGGTCGTACACGGCGCGCGCCGCCCCCCGGGCCTGGCGGGCGACGATCAGGTGCAACCCGATGTCGGCGGCATGTTCGAGCAGCGGCAGCAACGCCGCCAGCGGCGCCGAGCCGGCGAGTCGCTCGTAGTTGTCGACGATCAGGTAGATCTCCGCCGGTGAGCCCCACCAGGCGCGACGGGCGACGTCCGCCGGGGGCATGCCCGGTGGCGGCATCCGGGCCGACAGCCGCTCCCCGTGGGCGGCGACGATGCCGGCCGCATCCCGTCCGGTGGTCGCCGCCGCGATCAGCTGCTGGTCGCGGTAGTCCAGGTTCATCAGCGATCGATCCGGGTCGAACACGATGAAGCGGGCCTCGTCGAGCCCGTGTCGGGCCGACAGTTCGCGGATCAGTCGGGTGAGCAGGGTCGAGCGTCCGGACTGTTCCTCGCCGAACACCATCAGATGGCCGTCGGCGGACGGATCCCAGCACACCGGGTGCAGGTCCTCGTCGACACCGATCACGATGCCCGCCGGTGGATCCGCCACGGCGGGCACGTCGCGGGTGCGCACGATGGTCGGCAGCACGCGCACCCCCGGGGTGGACCGTCCCGGCCAGTGGCCCTGAACCTGCTCGACGAGTCGCCGGGTGGCGGCGGGCAGGTCGTCGGTCGTTGTCCGGCCGTCGATCCGGGGCACGGCGGTGAGCAGGTGCAGCCCGTCCCGGGTCAGTCCGCGGCCGGGACGGCCACGCGGCACGGTCGCCGCGATCCGTGAATTGACGTCGGAGTCCAGCGGGTCACCCAGCCGCAGCTCGACCCGGGAGCCGATGAGATCCTTGAGCGCCGGCCGGATCTCCGGCCAGCGGGCGGCGGTCAGCGCCAGATGCACGCCATAGTTCAGGCCGCGGGCGGCGATCGACGTCAGCCGCGCGTCCAGCGGTTCGAACGACTCCCGCAGCGAACCCCACCCGTCGATCGCCAGGATCAGGTCGCCGGATCCGTCCGCCGGCACCGTCGCCACGGTGCGGCGCCAGTCGGCGACCGAGGACACCCCGGCGGCGGCGAACGCGGCCTCACGCTGAGCCAGCAGTCGTTCGACGGTCGCCACGGTCCGGCGGACCAGGTCCGGTTGCAGGCGGCCGGCCACCACGCCCACCTGCGGCAGGCCGGCCAGCGCGGAGAGCGATCCTCCGCCCAGGTCCAGGCAGTACACCGACAGTTCGTCGGGCCCGTGGGTCAGCGCCAGCGCACAGATCAACGTCCGCAGCGCGGTCGACTTCCCGCTCTGCGGGGCGCCGACGATCGCGACGTGCCCGGCGGCGCCGGACAGGTCCAGGGCGAGCAGGCCGCGGGTCTGCTCCACCGGCCGGTCCACCCAGCCCAGCGGGATCCGGCCGAAGCCGGAGCGGGGCGACCGGGGTGACCCGGGCAGCAACAGATCCAGGGACGGCGGGTCGGCCAGCGGCGGCAACCACACCTCATGGGCCGGCACGCCCGTCCCGGCCAGCCGGGCCACCGCGATCTCGAGCACGCTGGGGCCCGCCGCCATGCCGGGCGCGTCGTCCACGGGCCGGTCCGGTTCCGGCGCCGGCGGCCGACGGCCGAACGGGTCGTCGATGCCGGTCGCCCGCACCGGGTCGGTCGGTCGGCCTGAGCCGGTCGCCGGCGCGGGCACCAGCCGGAAGACCCGGGGCGAGACCCACCCACCCGGACCCCGATCGAGCGGTCGGTCGGCGATCGGACCGGACACGAAGGCAGCCTTGAACCGGACCAGTCCGCTGGTGTCGAACCGCAGGTAGCCGTTGCCCGGCGCGGTGGGCAACAGGTAGGCGTCGTCCGCGCCCAACACGATCCGGGACTCCGCGGCGGAGAACGTCTTGAGCCCGATCCGGTACGACAGGTGGGTGTCCAGCCCGCGCAGCCGACCCTCCTCCAGGCGCTGCGAGGCGAGCAGCAGATGCACCCCCAACGACCGGCCGAGCCGGCCGATGGTGACGAAGACGTCCAGGAAATCGGGTTTGGCGGTGAGCAGCTCGCTGAACTCGTCGACGACGACCAGCAGGAACGGCAGCGCTGGCAGCGCCGGCTGATCGGTGGCCCTTGCCCGGTTGTAGTCCCGCAGGGAGGCGAAATCGCCGGCCGAGCGAAGCAGCTCCATCCGGCGGGTCAGCTCACCGGACAACGCGTCCTTCATCCGGTCGACAAGATCCAGGTGGCCGGTCAGATTGGTGATGACGGCCGACGTGTGCGGCAGCGCGTCCAGCCGGGTGAAGGTCGCGCCGCCCTTGAAGTCGACGAGCACGAAGTTGAGCACGTCCGGCGGGTGCGTGATGGCCAGGCCCAGGACGAGCGTGCGCAGCAGCTCGGACTTGCCCGACCCGGTCGCGCCGACGACCAGCCCGTGCGGACCCATGCCGCCGTCGGCGGCCTCCTTCAGGTCCAGTTCGACGGCCTGCCCGTTGCCGCCGACCCCGATCGCTACCCGGAGCCGGTCCCGCGGGCGGCGCGGCCGCCAGCTGACGGCGGGATCCAGCGAGCGGATGCCGGCGACGCCGAGCAGATCGGTCAGCCCGGCCGCGGCCGAGATCATCGGCTCCGCCGTCGGGCCGCCGGGTAGCCGCAGGTCGGCGATCGCCCGGACAGCCGCGGCGGCCTCGACCGGGGTGAGCAGATCCGGGGTGCCCACGTGGGTGGTGACCTCCCGGCCGGTCCGATCCACGGCCACGGTGAGCAGGTCGGTCCCGGTCACCCGCAGCCGCAGGCTCCGGCCCGGCGGCAGATCGCCGGACCCACCGACCTGCAGGACGGTGACACCGAGCAGGCCCGCGGGTCCGTCGAGCTGCCCGCCTCCGGCGCCGGTCAATGCGACGCCGTCGACCAGGACCAGGACGTGGCTGCGATCGACGAGCGGGTCGGCCCCGGGCTCCGCCCACGGTCGTCCGGCCAGTTCGCCGGCCAGGGTGGTCTCGAGCGTCGGCAGATCACCGGCGACGGCCAGCGCGGGCGGCAGGGTGGGTGACCCGGCCGGATCGGCCAGATGCGGCGCCCACTTGAGCCAGTCCCAGGTTCGCGGCCGATCGGGACCGGCACCGGCCGGCAGACACACCCCGACCCGCAACTCGGTCGGGGCATGCCAACAGAGCGCCTGCAGCATCAGGGCCGTCGCCAGCCGCCGGCAGGCCTGCAGGTCGCCCTCCAGTCGAATGGTCGAGAACGACCGGAGCGAGAGAGCGACCGGAAGGGCCGGCACGGTCCGGAAGGCCTGCAGGAACCTGTCGTGGGCGACCGCGGCGACCGGATCGACGTCATCGGCGGCAGGCTGCTCGCGAGTCGTCAGGGTCAACGTCAGCTGCTGGTCGCCGACCCCGATCCGCACGGTGGCGAAATCCGGGTCGGTGGGTCGTCGCTCCCACAGACGGCTGGTCCGGGCCAGCGAGGCGAGGACCTGGGGGTCCGGATGCACCCAGGTCAGGGCCTGTCGTTGGGCGGCGGCCGCGGCCCGGGCCCGCTGCCGGACCCGGTTCAGATGTCGCAGGTAGTCGCGCCGGGAACCGGCAATCCGACGGGAACGGTCGCCCCCCACCCGCACCAGCTGGCCGACCGCAACGGCCACCATCGACACGCCGAACATGACCCCCGCTGCCATGTGCAGGCCGGACCCGCCGGACGCGAAGATCAGGCTCATCGCGCCCAGGCCGGCCAGCGCCGGCAGCAGCACCAGCACGGCGCCCATGCCGCCGCTCTGCCGGGCCGGCAGCGTCGGCGGAGGCCGCAGGTCGGCCTCGCCGACGGTGACGGGCGGGGGTTCGCGGCGCGGCGGGCGGCGGAAGATCGTTGTGGTCAACAGGTTTCGCCCCTCGTTTGGCCGATGGCCGGCCTCCCCCGCCGACGAGCGCCGGCGGGCCGAAGCTATCACCGGAATTGGCCGGTCAGGGGGGCGCGATCAAACTTGTGGACAACTCGCCGACAGTTGTCGACAAGGACCCGCCTGAGGGGCCCGGATCAGTCCGGGAGTCGCCGATGGGTGCACGAACACCAGGGCCGACGTCTCCCTGCACAGATTGTGGGATCAGGCCAAGGCTATCCACGTGCTTGCACCCCAACTTTGGCGAGCTCGCCGATCACCGCCAGCCCGTCGGCGATCTGCCCGGCCGAACTCGCCGCGTAGCCCAGGACGAGCCCCGGCGGTCCGGGCGCGATCCGATGCCAGGACAGGGGCTGGACCTTGACCCCGGCGGCCAGCGCGGCCGCGGCCAGGGCTCTGTCGTCGCCCGGCTCCGCGAGAGTGACGGTCAGGTGCAGGCCGGCCGCCGCGCCGTGCACGGTGGCGGCCGGCAGATGGCGGGTCAGGGCCGTGACCATGGCGTCCCGCCGCCGGCGGTGCCGGCGCCGGACCAGCCGCAGGTGACTCTCCAGCCGGCCCAGGCGCATCAGTCGCTCGAGCACCAGCTGGGGCAGGGCTGGGTTGCCCAGGTCCGCCTCCTGCTTGGCCGTGACCACCTCGTCCCGCAACCACGGCGGCGGGAGCAGCCACCCGATCCGCAACGCCGGGGCGAGAATCTTGGAGACGCTGCCGGTGTAGCAGACCCGGTCGGGCCGGCTCGCTTTCAGGGCGGTCACCGGTGGTCGGTCGTAGCGGTGTTCGGCGTCGTAGTCGTCCTCGATGACGAGCCCGCCGTCCGCGGCCCAATCCAACAGCTCCCGTCGGCGGTGGCCGTCCAGCACAACGCCCAACGGGAACTCATGGGCCGGCGACACCATCACCGTCCGGCAGTCGGTGGCGCGCAGCCCGTCGATCCGCAGGCCGGCGTCGTCGACGGGGACGCCGACCGTGCTCATGCCCCAGTGCTGCAGTTGCCGGCGGACGCCCAGCGAGCCCGGATCCTCCACCGCGATCCGGGCGTCCCCGCGCCGGGTGAGGACC
Organism: Nakamurella sp.; assembly: GCA_036524715.1. Classification (GTDB taxonomy): domain Bacteria; phylum Actinomycetota; class Actinomycetes; order Mycobacteriales; family Nakamurellaceae; genus Nakamurella. Next base: position 7,306 of record DATDBV010000489.1, read on the forward strand.
CGGGCGAGCAAGGCCAGGGCCTGCGCCACCCCGGCCACGATGACGATCTCGTCCGGATCGGCGGTGATGCCGCGGAAGCGGGCGAGCCAGCCGGCGACGGTCTCCCGCAGCCGCGGTGTGCCGGCCGGGTCGCCGTAGCCGAGGACGGCGGGCGTCAGGTCGTCCAGGACGGCCCGCTCGGCCTGCAGCCACGCGCTGCGGGGGAAGGCGGTCAGGTCGGGCAGCCCGGGCGAGAGATCGATCCGCGCCGGTGCGCGCCGCAGGGCGGTGAAGACGTCGGGGGTCGGGTCGGTGAACGGGCCTGTGAACAGCTCGTCCCGCGCCCGGGTCGGTACCTGCCGGTCGCCGGGCGGGCGTGGCGGGTGGGACCGGGGGGCCGGGAGGCGAGGCGGGGTTGCGGCGACCACGGTGCCGCCCCGTCCCGCGGTCACCACCACCCCGTCGTCCAGCAGTCGCCGGTAGGCCTCGGTGACCACCCCTCTGGACACCCCCAGGTCGGCGGCCAGCGTCCGGCCGGCCGGCAGCCGGTCGCCGGGTCGTAGCCGGTGGTCCGCTACGGCGGACCGGATCCGGTCGGCCAGCCAACCGGCCTTGCCGCCGGCCGGGGCGTCGGCGATCCGGAGGGCCAAGAAGTCGCTGGACCCTTTGGACCTGCCGAGATCATCAACATTGGACTCACCCATAGGTCCATTATTGCGGCAGGGTGGACCGCGTGACGAGATCTCGAGGTGGGGCGGGTCGCGCGGTGGGCGCCGGTATCGCCGGCATGGCCCTGGTCGGCAGCAGCGTCGGCGTCTCCCGGACGCTCGTCGATGCCCCGCTGTTCACCGCGCAGGCCGTGCGGTATGCGCTGGCGGCGGCCCTCCTGCTCGGCGTCTGTGCCGCCGTCGGCGTGCGGCCGGCGCGGCCGCGCGGCCGGGAGTGGCTGTGGCTGGCCGGGGTCGCGGGCAGTGGTCTGGTGCTGTTCAACATCGCGGTGGTGCGCGGGGTGGCGCACGCCGAACCCGCGGTGATCGCGGTGGCGGTGGCGTGCGCGCCGGTCTTCCTCGGCGTCGTCGGCCCGGTGATGCAGCGGCATCGGCCGGCCGGACCGCTGGTGGTGGCCGCGGTGGTGGTGACACTCGGGAGTGTGCTGGTGCAGGGCACCGGATCGACCGACGCGGCCGGGGTCTGGTGGGCGATGGTGGCGTTGGCCTGCGAGTGCGGGTTCACCCTGCTGGCGCTGCCCGTGCTCGGCCGGCACGGCGCCTACGGGGTGTCGCTGCACTCGGTGTGGCTGGGCGCGGCGATGTTCGCGGTGCTCGCCCTGATCGTGGAGGGCCCGACGGCGGTGCTGTCCCTGACCCCAGCCCAGTGGGCGGCGGTGGGCTGGCTGGCCGTCGCGGTCACCGCGGCCGCGTTCGTCCTCTGGTACTCGGCGGTTCGGACCCTCGGCCCGGCGCGGGCCGGGCTGATCACCGGGGTGGCGCCGGTGACGGCGGCGCTGTCCGGGGCGGCGCTGGGCGCAATCATGCCTGGACCCGGTGTGTGGCTGGGCATCTCGGTGGTGGTCGGCGGCCTGGCCGCGGGCCTGGTGACCGGCCGGAGGCCGCGCGAACGAGGTCCGCTGATCAAACCCGCGGTGCGGTGACACGGTCGCCCGGTCGAGCCCGGCTTTGATCAGCGAAGTGAGCGGCGCCACCGGGGTTCGCTGATCAAACCCGCGGCGTGGTGACGCAATCGCCCGGTCGGGCCCGGCTTTGATCAGCGAAGTGAGCGGTGCCACCGGGGTTCGCTGATCAAACCCGGCTCTCGCGCCGAAATGCGCGGCCGGAACACGGCTTTGATCAGCGAACCAGCGCCTGATTGCTCAGCGCGGGCCAGCTTGCTAGTTCTGGCTGACCTGGCCGGTGGTGTTGTGCGGATCGATGACGAACTTGCGCGCCACGCCGGAATCGAACTCGGCGTAGGCCTGCGGCGCCTGATCCAGGCCGATGACGGTGGCGTTCACCGCGTCACCGATCTTGACCTTGTCGTGCAGGATCGCGTTCATCAGGCCGCGGTGGTAACGCATCACCGGGCACTGGCCGGTGGTGAACCCCAGCGACTTGGCCCAGCCCAGGCCCAGCCGGATGGACAGCGAGCCGACCTTCGCGGCGTCGTCGACGGCGCCCGGGTCGCCGGTCACGTACAGGCCGGGAATGCCCAGGGCCCCGCCGGCCGCGGTCAGGTCCATGATCGAGTTCAGGACGGTGGCCGGAGCCTCGTGGCTGGCGTCGGCGCCGTGCCCGCGGGCCTCGAAACCGACAGCGTCGACGGCACAGTCGACCTCGGGCACGCCCAGGAGCTGCTCGATCTGGTCCTTCGGGTCGCCCTTGGACACGTCGACGGTCTCGCAGCCGATCGAACGGGCCTTGGCCAGGCGTTCTTCGTTCAGGTCGCCGACGATGACCACGGCCGCACCCAGCAACTGCGCGGACGCCGCGGCCGCCAGGCCGACCGGGCCGGCCCCGGCCACGTACACGGTGGAGCCGGTCTTCGTCCCGGCGGTGTATGCGCCGTGGTAGCCGGTCGGGAAGATGTCCGAGAGCATGGTGAGGTCGAGGATCTTCTCCAGGGCCTGGTCGCGGTCCGGGAACTTCAGCAGGTTCCAGTCGGCATAGGGCACCAGCACGTACTCGGCCTGGCCGCCGACCCAGCCACCCATGTCCACGTAGCCGTAGGCCGAACCCGGGCGATCGGGGTTGACGTTCAGGCAGATGCCGGTCTTGCCCTCCTTGCAGTTCTTGCACCGCCCGCAGGAGATGTTGAAGGGCACCGAACAGATGTCGCCGACCTGGATGAACTCGACGCCCGGCCCGGTCTCGATGACCTCGCCGGTGATCTCGTGGCCGAGGGCCAAGCCCTCGGGTGCGGTGGTGCGGCCGCGGACCATGTGCTGGTCGGACCCGCAGATGTTGGTGGTGACGACCTTGAGGATGGCGCCGTGCGGGACCTTGCGGCCGACGTTCAACGGGTTGACGCCTGGCCCGTCCCGCAGTTCGAAGGTGGGGTACTCGATGTCCTGAACGGCGACCTTCATCGGACCCTGGTAGGTCACTGCGCGGTTGCTCGACATGCGATCTCCTCGTCGTTGAGGTGGTTTCACTGCCCCGCCGGTGCCGGGCAGGTCACGATTGCATAACCCACCCTAGGCTTGTGCCCGCCGACCGCACCTGGCAAACGGATGGTCGTTGGGTGCGAGGGACGTGTGCGCGTGACTGCGGAACGTGACTATTCAGGATGGACGCCGTGAACGGAGCGATGCGGGCAGCGGTGTACGACCGAGTGGGCGAGCGGCCGCGGATCGAGCGGGTGCCGGTGCCCCAGTGCCCGCCGGACGGAGCGATTGTCCGGGTCGAGGCGACGGGGGTGTGCCGCTCCGACTGGCACGCCTGGCGTGGGCACGACCCGGTGACGTTGCCGCACCTACCGGGTCACGAGTTCGCCGGCACGGTCGCTGAGATCGGTTCTCGGGTGCGGCGATTCGTGGCCGGGGAACGGGTGACCGCACCGTTCGTCAACGGATGCGGGGCCTGCGAATGGTGCCGGGCCGGCGACGCCCAGGTGTGCCCGGAGCAGACCCAGCCGGGGTTCACCCATCCGGGCTCGTTCGCCGAGTACGTGGTGGTGCGTGCCGCCGACTTCAACCTGGTCCGTTTGCCGGAGCGGGTGGACGCGGTGACCGCCGCGTCCCTGGGATGCCGGTTCGCCACCGCG
>DATDBV010000490.1:0-10217 GCA_036524715.1 Nakamurella sp.
GCGGCGGTTACTTGCGGCCCGGCGCGTGGTAGGTGGCCAACCGCGCCTTCCCGTCGACGCCCTGGATGACGATCGACTTCGCGCCGCCGACCTCGAAGGTGTAGGTGTGCCCGCCGGTCTGGGCCACCTGATGAACAACCTTGTCGGTGGGGCACTGCACGATGACAGCCCGGGCATCGGCGATGTATCCCTGGGCTTCCTTGGTGAGATCGGGTGGGCCCGAGATCCCTGTGCTGGGGTGCTTAACCAGGTGATCGGCCGCGCTCTCGACCGTTCCGAACCCGAGGGTGCCGCCCTTGGCGGCGGATACGATGGCCATGATGCAGTCCGGGACCGGTGTGCCGGGATCGGCCACCTTTGGTAAGCCGACCAGACCGCACGTGACACAAACCTGCTCGACCTGGGCTCTCAGCTTTTCGATGTCCGACCCCTCGGTCGGCGAACCGAGCTGCCACACCGAGGGTGACGTGGCGCCAGTGGCCGACCCGGTCGGCGGATTCGCCAGAAGGAATGCTGCGGCATGCAGATAGAAGCTATACCGTGACACGAACTCGAAGACCGACCGCGGAACCGGGCTCAGTGCCTGGCTCGCCGCGCGGACCTTGATGGTCGCGTCCTTCAGGGTCACCTGGTACTCGGAACCATTGAGAATGTCGTAGAGCCGGATCTGTTCGGCCAGTGTCATCGCCTGGAAGGGCGGCTTCCCGAGGACGACCTGCAATTCGCTCGCCACATGCTGGATCCCGTTGCGAATGGCCGCCCCGAACCTGATGCGTTCAACCTTGCTCTGCTGGAGCTTGTTCACCATCTTCCGCTGCATCTCGGACAGGCCGTTGCGCGACGGCTGCGCCCGGACCACCTCCAGCAGGTCCCGGAACGCGTCTTCGGGCATGGCGGCCAGGTAGTTGCCGGCACACTCGACCTCACTTGCCAGGTCGTAGAAACCCTCGCCGGTGATGGCGACGTTGATTGGGCTCTTCAGCAGCAGCACACCATTCGGGGACGTCGGACCTCCCAGGGTGGTCACCAGTTCATCGAAGGGTGTGACAGGCGTGACAATGGGCACACCGATGTTCATGAACATGCTCGGCATGCCGTACGGCACCTGATACGGCACCTGGTACTGGCCGGGATATCCCGACGGCGGGAACGGGCCGGGCCGATGGGTCGGGAACCCGCCCTGGTAGGGATTACCGCCCTGGTAGGGATTACCGCCCTGGTAGGGATTACCGCCCTGGTAGGGGTAACCGCCCTGGTAGGGATTACCGCCCTGGTAGGGGTAACCGCCCTGGTAGGGGAAGCCGCCCTGGTAGGGGTAACCGCCCTGATGCACCTGCGAACTCAGGTTCGCAGATGACGGCACGATGGGACTGGGGACCGCCGTGGGATTCGGTCGGCCGATCACCGGCGACGGCGTGGTCACCGACCCGATCGGGGTGGACTGCACCATTGCACCCGGCGACGGCTGGGCGGTGGAGGGGTTCGACGGTCGTGGCGCCTTCTTGGCGGCGGCGACCAGATCGCCGTACGTGGCGAACGGACTTCCCGCCACCGGATCCTTCGTCACCGCCCACCCCTCGATCACGGCGATGTCGTCGTCGGTGGCCCCGAAGTCTTTCTTCAGGCGGGCCTTCACCCCCGACGGCAGGGCCTTGTCGAACGTCATCCCACCCTGGATCAGCGTCTGGGTGTCGGTGACCACGAAATGGCGTCGAATTGGCGCGGGACCGGGCGTCGGCGCACGACCGGTTCCGTGAATGCGGCCCGGCACCGGTACCGGGTTGGCTTCGGCGCACGGGTCCGAGGTTTCGGCCCGGGCGGGCGATCCGCCGCACGTCCCCGGCCCGGCGGCCATCCTTCGAGTTTTCGCGAGCATTGGCCCCTCCCCCCGCGCAACTGCCGCTCGATTGTTCGCCCAACGGTCTCCGACGTCAATGGACCGCGTCTCCGGCCGGTCCTGTCCGCCGTAGAGGCACACCCTTCGCGGGGGTTCAGGTCGCCGGCGACACCGAGGACATGTTGAACCCGTCGACGGTGATCGGCGGCATCGCTGTGCGGGTGAACCAGTCGCTCCACTCCCGGGACAGCGTCGGGACCGTGGCGCCGACGTCGGCGGCCTGCCCCAGGATGTCCAGCGGGGACATGTTGAACCGGAAGTTGTTCACCGCCCCGACCACCTCGCCCCTCTCGATCAGGAACACCCCGTCCCGGGTGAGGCCGGTGAGCAGCAACGTCATCGGGTCCACCTCGCGGATGTACCACTGCGAGGTGAGCAGCAGCCCGCGGTCGACATCGGCGACCAGCGCGTCGATGTCGCGGTCGGCCGCGCCACCGCTGAGCACCAGGTTGTCGGTCGTCGGGGTGAACGGTTCGCCGAACTCGACGGCCGACCCGCGGGTGTGCAGCAGCGATCCGATGACGCCGTCGCGGACGAAGTCGTGCCGCCCGATGGGGGCGCCGTTGTCGAAGACCGAGACGTCGTCGCTGGAGTGGCCGGCCACCACGAACGGGGCCGCGGCCAGGCCGGCCACGGTCGGGTCGCTGAACAGCGTAAGGGGGCGATCGGTGAGCCGCTCGCCCGAGCGCGTGCCACCGCCGGGCGCGGCGAAGGCGGATCGGCCCTCGTGCGCCTCCCGGGCGCCGGCGCTCCAGGCGAGGTTGATCATCAGATCGGCCACCGCGGTCGGCGGCAGCACCGTCCGGTACCGGCCGGGCGGCAGGTCGATCGTCCGCTTCGCCCATTCCAGCCGCTGACCCAGCGACGCCAGCACGGTGCCGAGGTCAGGGCCGGCGAAGTCCGGCGTGGACAGCCCGGCCCAGGCGGACCGGCGCAGGTCCGCCGACTTCGCGTTGATCTCGAGGGTCCCGGTGGGCTGCACCCAGCGCAGCCGCAAACCGGTGGACGAGCCCAGGTAGGTCGTCGTGACGTCGTGGTCGACGAACCCGTACAGCACCCGGTCGTCGGACCGGGCCGCCGGGAACGCGTCGGCCAGGCCGGCCAGCAACGAGTCGAAGACCGCGAACGACGTGTCCGCCGGATCGTCGTCGAAGTCATCCGCACCGCCGGCGCCCGACTCGACCAGCGGCTGGGCGTCCCGCGCCCGTCCCAGCCGGGAGGCGGCCACCGCGGCGGCGTGCGCGGCCGACACGACCGCAGCCACCGACTCGGCCGACGCCGCGTCCGAGGCCGAGCCGGCGACCGTGGCCGCGGCCCCGCCGACGACGGACACCACGAAGAACGACAGGTCCTGGGCGACCCCGTTGGTGGTGACTGTGTTGTTGGCCCAGCGGATGTTCGCCGAACTGGAACTGCTGACCACCACTACGCAGCCGTCGGCGACGCTCCCGCCCAGCGCGGCCTCGACGATCCGCTGTGGCGACAGCAGGCCGACGCTCCGCCCGGTCATGACGCCTCCCGAGTGGCGTTGAGAATGTTCACGCCGCGGAACCGGGCGGACGGGCAGCCGTGGGACACCGCGGCGACCTGCCCGGGCTGACCCTTGCCGCAGTTGAACGCGCCGCCCAACCGGTAGGTGTCCGGGCCGCCGATCCCGTCCATCGATCCCCAGAAGTCGGTGGTGGTCGCCTGGTAGGCGACGTCGCGGACCTGCCCGGCCAGCCGGCCGCCGCGGATCCGGTAGAACCGTTGCCCGGTGAACTGGAAGTTGTACCGCTGCATGTCGATCGACCACGACTTGTCGCCGACCACGTAGATGCCGTCCTCGATGCCGGAGATGAGATCCGCCGTCGTCCCGCCGTCGGGGTCCGGCTGCAGGCTCACGTTGGCCATCCGCTGGATGGGGATGTGGCCCGGCGAGTCGGCGTAGGCGCATCCGTTGGACCTGGGCAGGCCCAGCCGGTGCGCGAAGCTGCGATCCAGCTGGTAGCCGACCAGGATGCCGCCGCGGATCAGGTCCCAGGACCGTCCGGCCACCCCGTCGTCGTCGAACCCGATGGTGGCCAGCCCGTGTTCGACCGTCCGGTCCCCGGTGACGTGCATGCCGGGCGACCCGTAGACCAGCGCGCCGAGCTTGTCCGGGGTGGCGAACGAGGTGCCGGCGTACGCGGCCTCGTAGCCGATTGCCCGGTCGTACTCGGTGGCGTGTCCGATCGACTCGTGGATCGTCAGCCACAGGTTGGTCGGGTCGATCACCAGGTCGTACCGGCCGGGTTCGATCGACGGCGCCTTCATCTTCTCCATCAGCTGCTCGCCAAGGGCGGCGATCTCGCCGTCGAAGTCCCAGCTTCCGTCGGTGAGGTACTCGTAGCCGCGGCCCACCGGCGGAGTCAGCGAGGACATCGTCTCGAACGCGCCGGTGGCGCTGTCGATCGCGGTCGCGGTCAGCGTCGGCTCCAGCCGCACCCGCTGCTGGGTCGTGCTGGTGCCGGCGGTGTCGCAGTAGAACTTGTTCTCCTTGACCTGGAACAGGCCGACCTGCGTGTGGGCGACGCCGTCCGAGGCGAGGAGCCGCTCCGACCGGTCCATCAACAGCGCGATCTTGTCCTGGCCGGCCACCGAGAAGGGGTCGATGTGATAGGCGCTGACCCATGCCCGGTCGGCGTGGATGGGCTCGTCGGCGCGCTCCACCCGCTCGTCCACCACCCTGGCCAGCGCCCGAGCCACCTGGACGGCACGCCGGGCGGTGGCCGCAGCTTCGTCCGCCGTCGGCACCACCGAGGCGGCGAACCCCCAGACGCCGTCGACGATCACCCGCACCGCGAACCCGGTGGTATGCGTGTCCGTGGCGCCCTGGACGGCGGAGTCCCGGATGCTCAGCGTGGAGGTGAGCAGCCGCTCGAACCGGAAGTCGGCGAACCCGGCACCGGCCGCGGTCGCCGCCCCCAGAGCGGCGTCGGCGAGCCGGGTCAGCGGGAGATCGGTGAACGCGGGATCCACGTCATGACGAGGTGGTGGGGTGGCTCCGGTCGGGGCCGGGGACGCGAACTGGGCGGACATTCGAGCCAGCCTACGAAACCGATCCGATCGACGAAACGAACGGGCCGGTTGAGCGGTCAGGTCATGCAGACCCAGTCGGTGATGACGCCCGCGTCCGCGGTCGTGCACCGCAGCCGAAAGGGTGCCACCGACGGTCGGGCGAAGGTGAAGCAGCCGACCTCGTCGGACTCGAGTTCGACGTCGGTGCCGCCCTGGGTCATCAGGGTCAGATGACCGCCCTGGATCGGGTAGATCTGGCCGACGATCAGGTCGGGACCGATCTCGAGCTCGATGCTGATGATCCGTCCGGCGAACTCCAGGGTCCGGCTGATCGGCTCCTCCGACCCACGCACCAGCGCGAAGTCGTCGGCCGACGCCTCGCTGGCCGAGAGCAGTTCGAGTTCGGAGTCGATCGTGCGCCAGATGAAGGCCGCCCGCGCCGCCGCGTACATCCGGTTCAGCGTCACCGGGTCGACACCCGCGAGGTCGTCTTCGGGCTCCAGGTCCGTCGGCGCGACGGAGGGGTCCGCAAGGGCGTCCCGGAGCGATGCCATCAGGCTCTCGTCGCCATCGACCCAGTCGTCGCCGATCCGGCGTTGCTGCATCATCGCTTTCCACCTCCGGTCACGTCCGAGTATTCCGCGCTCTGCAATGCCTGGATTGGCCCGCTCGCCCGGAGCCGGGCCAGGGCCCGGGCCCGGGTTGGGCCGATGCTGCCCACCGGGATACCCAATCGGCCGCCGATCTCCTGGTAGGACAGCGGCGGGTCGATCACCAGCAGCTCCAGCAGTTGCCGATGGTTAGGGGACAGCTCGGCCAGACCGTCGACCAACGCCTGGTGTCGCTCCGCGGTCAGCAGCCGATCGTCCATGTCGATCGACTCCGCGTTCCTGTCCAACGGTCCTCCCGCCACCGGATCCACCGGGCATGCCTGCGACTTGCCGCGCTGCACCCTGATTGCCTCGTGCCGCGCGGTCGTCGCGATCCAGCCGGGCAGGGCGCGCGGCTCCCGGATCGTGTCGATGTGCTCGACGAGGCGCAGCCATACCGTCTGGCTGACGTCCTCGACGTCCTTGCTGGTCAGGCGGAAGGTCCGCACGACCGAGATGACCAGCGGCATGTACCGCTGTACCAGCTGGTCCCAGGCCTGCTGGCGGCCGGCCGCGGCCGCCCTGACGATCTCGCCCGTGTCCGTCGCTTCAGTCATGCATGACCTCTCGGTCCGGTGAACCCGTCCACCAGGTGCACCTGGCAGTCCGCACATGACCTATCCGATGCACCGGGACCCGGCAAAATACGTCCGGCGCCGGAAATCTCCGGTCGGCCCGATGTTCGTCCGGGCGCGTCACGGCTCGTGCCATGCTTGGCGCGGGGAGGTCACATGATCGAGGCAATCAGCCTGACGAAGCGATACGGCACGACGGTGGCGGTCGACGACCTGTCGTTCACCGTGCAACCGGGCATGGTCACCGGGTTCCTCGGGCCCAACGGCGCCGGCAAGTCGACGACCATGCGGATGATGCTGGGCCTGGACAATCCGAACGGCGGACGGGCCCTGATCGACGGCAGGCCCTACGCGGCTCTGCATCACCCGCTGACCCAGGTCGGGTCGCTGCTTGACGCGAACTGGGTGCACCCGAACCGGTCCGCGCGATCGCACCTGCGGTTCATGGCGGCGTCCAACAGGATCCCGACCCGCCGGGTGGACGAGGTGCTCGAACTGGTCGGGCTGGCGAGCGTCGCCCGCAAGGCGGTCGGCAAGTTCTCCTTGGGCATGAAGCAGCGACTCGGCCTGGCCGGCGCGCTGCTGGGTGATCCGAAGGTCCTGCTGTTCGACGAGCCGGTCAACGGACTGGACCCCGAGGGCATCTACTGGATCCGCACGTTCATGAAGAACCTCGCAGCGCAGGGTCGGACCGTGTTCGTGTCCTCGCACCTGCTGTCCGAGATGGCGCTGACCGCCGACCACCTGATCGTGATCGGACGTGGCCGGCTGATTGCCGACGCGGCGACCAAGGACTTCATCGCCCAGGCCACCCGATCCTCGGTCCGGGTCCGCTCACCGCGCCTGGCCGACCTTCAAAGCGCGCTGGTCCGGTCCAACCTGCAGGTCAACGACGTGGGCGGGGCCTTGGAAGTGGTTGACGCGCCGATCGAGCAGATCGGTGACATCGCCGGGGCGGCCGGCATCACGCTGCACGAACTGACCCCGCAGGTCGGTTCGCTGGAGGAAGCCTTCATCCAGTTGACCGGCGACGCGGTCGAGTACGGCGGTTCCCGGGCCCGGCCGGCCGGGGGTTTCGCCGCGGTCGGCGCACCCGCGGGCGCGCCGCCGGCCGCCACCTTCCCGCCGCCGCTCGACCCGCTGCCCGCCGCCGGTCCCGCCCCCGTGGCGCAGGAGGGTGACCCCCGATGACGCTGCTGAACGTCGAACGCATCAAGCTATTCTCGACCCGCTCGCCGTACTGGTGCCTGGCCGCCATCGCGGTCGCCGCGCTCGGCTTCGCGACCCTGTTCGGGCTGGTGGAGAACGGCGAGGCGGCCATCCCATACCTGTTCCTGCGCGGGGTCAGCCTCGGCATGAGCATCTTCATGGTGCTGGCCGCCCTGGCGGTGACCACCGAGTACCGCTTCGGCACCATCCGCAACACCTTCCTCGGGGTGCCCCGCCGACCGAAGGTGCTGCTGGCCAAGACCGTGCTGCTGGCTCTGCTCGGGGCGGTGGTCGGGCTGGTGGCGGCCGTCGCGTCGTACTTCCTGGCCAAGGCCCTGGCGCAGGAACCTCCGGTCCCGCTCGAACTGTCCACCTGGGACGACTGGCGCCAGGTCGTCGGCTACGGGGCGATCTTCGCCATCGCCGCGGTCATCGCCATCTCGATCGGCACCATCGTGCGCCAATCCGCGGGAGCCATCGCCATCCTGCTGCTCTGGCCGCTGATCCTGGAGAGCCTTTTCACCCTGATCCCGACGGTCGGCCCGAAAGTCGGGCCGTGGTTGCCGTTCGCGGCGTCGGACAAGGTCGTTGCGCCGTCCACCGGCGTGGCCGACCTGTTCCAGCCCAGCGGTGGCCCGGACGCGATGCAGGGTCTGCTGGTGTTCGCCGGCACCGGGTTGGTGCTCTGGCTGATCGCCCTGCTGTTGCTGCAGAAGCGGGACGCGTGAGCGAGGCTTGCCGAGCGAATCACGAACACTGTCGCCGGCGCCGCGTCCGGGTGGCCGAGCTCGCGAGGCGACCCGGAAAGGCGGCGGCGTGAGGGAGCGGATCATCGAGGCCGGCGGTAACATCCCCGGCGCGGCGACCGAGCCTGCGAGGTGCTCCGCCCGGGGAGAGGTTACCTGACGATGTCGGATCTGATGGCCCGGTTCGGTAGCTCAAGGCACCGCTCCCGAGAGGTTGTGCATCCGCGGCCGGCCGGCTCGTCGGACGCCACGGTCGACGCGGTGGGCCGGCTATCGGCCGCGTTCGAGGTGGTGGAGAACGCCCGTGGGTTCCTCTACGGATTCCACCGGATGTCCGGGGAGGCCGACCTGGCCTTGCAGGATGCCTTGGCCGCGCTGCGGTCGGCCGGGCACTCGGAGCTCGCCGACGAGATCGACCAGGTGCTGGTCGGCCGGGACGTCGTGCCCGGCACGTGGACATTCGAGCTGGTCGAGGCCTATGACGAGCATTACTACCGGGTGTTCCGGGCGGTCGACGCGCTGGTGCGGGAGCGGCTGTCCGACGGGCGCCCCCACGTGTTCGAAGCCGAGATGAAGGCCCGCGAGCAGCGGTCCGGCGACGCCGACACAGGCTGATTTGATGCGGACTGGGTCGGTGCGCGTCCTACGCTGCCTGCTGTGCAGGACACCAGGATCGTGACCGCCGTCCCGAACGACGGGTTGCCCACACATTTCCGGCGGGTGGTCAGCTTCCACCCCCGGGGCGGTCGGCTCAACCCGGTCCAGCGCCGGGCGTTCGACGCCCACGCCGCGGCCTGGTACCGGGATCCGACCGACTTCGAGGGCCCGATCGACCTCCAAGCGCTGTTCGGGCGCAAGGCCGACATGGTGCTGGAGATCGGGTCGGGCATGGGTGAGGCGACGGCGCAGATGGCCGTGGCGAGGCCCGAGATCAACCTGCTCGCCGTCGAGGTCTACAAGCCCGGCGTCGCGCAGACCCTGCACCACCTCAACCGGGTCGGTGCGGACAACGTGCGGTTGGTGCGCGACGACGGTTTCGCCGCGCTCACCGATCTGATCCGGCCCGGGTCACTGGCCGAGGTGTGGCTGTTCTTCCCGGATCCCTGGCCGAAGACCAAGCACCACAAGCGCCGCCTGGTCACCCCGGAGTTCGCCGAGCTGGTCGCGTCCCGGCTACGCAAGGGTGGGATCTTCCGGCTCGCCACCGACTGGCAGACCTACGCCGAGCAGATGCTGGCGGCCTGCACGGCGACCCGGACCCTGCGCAACGCCCACCCCGGCTGGGCCCCCCGCCCACCGTTCCGTCCGCCCACCCGGTTCGAGCGACGGGGGTTGGCCGCCGGAAATCAGATCCTGGACCTGGAGTTCGTCCGCCGCTGAGATGATCAGCGAAGCCCGCGGTGCCCCGCTTGGCTGATCATTCCCGCACCGACCCGGACGAAGGGCCCGGCAAACGCGGAGATGATCAGCGAACCCCCGAGCGAACCCCGTGGTGCGCCCTGCCGGGCTGATCAACTTGGCACCGATTCGTGCAAATCGGGCGCGGTTTCGCCGAGTTGAACGGCGGGCCGGCCCCGAGGCGCCGGTCGCCTCAGCTTGAGCCGGTCCGTCCGGGCCACCGGGTGTCGTCGCCGTCCGACATCGTGGGTTGCGCTGATCAAGAACCCACAGAATCGGACAATACGGCGCCGAAAATGGGTCTTCGATCAGCGCATGGTCGGGTCGGAGGTGCGAAATTAGCTTTTCGGACATTTCGGCCACGTGCGGGTTCGACTGATGCGCAGGGTCGGGCCGGCTGTGCAAAGCGGCAGCAGGTCAGCCCAGGTCGACGATCGCGGCGACCGGACCGCCGCCGTCGGGTCCCTGATGGGCCGCCGATACCGACACGAACGCGGCCGGATCGCCGGTCACCGAGGCCGTCACCCCGCCGACGCAGGCCTTGATCTGCCGGTGCCAGTGCACGTCGGAGTCGTCGAGCATGGCGTTGCGCCGGCCGCGCACCTGGCCGTCCTGGGAGGCCTCGCACTTGAGGAACACGTTGACCAGGCGGCCGGCGAGGTCCGACGGGTGCGGCCGGTCGGGCAGGTCCAGGCCGGCGTCG
>DATDBV010000491.1:0-6180 GCA_036524715.1 Nakamurella sp.
TTCGGTTCGCGGCACCGCTACGTCGGCGTGGCCGTCGCCCGGGAGTTCTCCGCGATCATCGCCGGTGGCATCGCCCCGTTCGTCGGCGCCCTGCTGCTGGGCTGGTTCAGCAACTCCTGGATCCCGCTGGCCATCTACGTGGTCATCCTGACCGCCATCACCCTGTACACCACGTTCGTCACCCCGGAGACCCGGGCCCGCGATCTGACCCTGCTGGGTGACGCGGACAAGGACACCGCCGCGCAGGTCGACGCCCGCCCCGCACCGCAGGCATCCTCCTTCCGCGACCACCACGACAGCACCCGTCCGGTCGACGTCTGATCCACCACTGACTGGAGCCTGTCAACCCGCACCTGGGGGTCAGGCTTCGGGCCGGCCTGGCCACCACCGAGCAGAGAAGAGCAGTCATGCGCATCGCCCGCATCGCCACCCCGGACGGTCCCCGCCACGTGGTCGCCGACGGATCGGACTGGGTCGAGATCGCCGACCCGTTCGCCGACACCATCGAGAAGATCGGGCCCCGGCACTCCGTGGCCACCGCGCGGTTGCTGGCCCCGGTGCAGCCGCTGGTGGTACTCGGGATGGCGCACAACGGCGCGCCAGGCGACCGGGACCTGCCCCGGCAGGCGTTCCTCAAGTCGCCGCGCACCGTCGTCGGACCCGACGCGGCCATCGTGCTGGACGACGACCTGGGCCGAGTCAACATCGAATGCGAACTGGTGGTGGTGATCCGGCGGCATTGCCGGCACCTGACCGAGGCGCAGGTGCCGGACGTCATCCTGGGCTACACGGTCGGCAACGACGTCACCGCCGTCGACCAGATCCCCTTGGACGAGAAGATGACCCAGTCCAAGAACGGCGACGGGTTCACCCCGCTCGGCCCGTGGATCGAGACCGACCTGGACCCGTCGGCGGTGCCGATGACCGTTCGGGTCAACGGTGAGGCGGTCGTCCAGGCCAACACCAAGCAGCTCGCCTGGAACATCACCGAACAGCTGGTCTACCTGACCAGATACCTGCCGTTGGGGCCCGGTGACGTGCTGCTCACCGGGGCACCCGGCACCTTCGCCCAGGTCAAACCCGGCGACGTCAGCACCGTGTCCCTGGACGGCATCGGTGCCCTTGTCAACCCGGTCCGCAGCCGCTGACCCTTTCCATCGATCGCAAGAGGAATCCCATGTCATCGCCCTTCGACCTGTCCGGCCGCGTCGCGCTGGTCACCGGATCCAGCCGCGGCATCGGGCTGGCCATCGCCACCGGCCTGCTCAAGGCCGGCGCCCGGGTGGTCCTCAACGGTGTCAATCCGGATCGGCTGGACCGCACCCGGCAGGCCCTGGCCCGCGAGCACGGCCAGACGTCCGTCGCCGCTCAGGCCTTCGACGTGACCGACCCCGGGCAGGTCCGCGCCGGGATCGCCGCCGTCGAATCCGGCTTCGGGCCGATCGAGATCCTGGTCAACAACGCCGGCCTGCAACACCGCGAACCCCTGCTGGATGTCAGCCTGGAGAACTGGAACCGGGTCATCACCACCGACCTGACCAGCGCGTTCCTGGTCGGCCGTGAGGTCGCCCGGCACCAGCTGGCCAGGGGCCACGGCAAGATCATCAACATCTGCTCGGTGCAGACCGACCTCGCCCGCCCGTCGATCGCCCCGTACACCGCGGCCAAGGGCGGCCTGCGCAACCTCACCCGGGCGATGACCGCCGAATGGGCCGCCGGCGGACTGCAGATCAACGGCATCGCCCCCGGCTACATCCACACCGAGATGACCCAGGCCCTGGTCGACGACGACACATTCAACAACTGGATCCTGGGCCGCACCCCCGCCGCCCGCTGGGGCACCCCCGACGACCTGATCGGCCCCGCGCTGTTCCTCGCGTCCAACGCGTCCGACTACGTCAACGGGCAGGTGCTGTTCATCGACGGCGGCATGACCGCCGTCGTCTGACCAGCCCCCGCCATCTCTGACCACCCACCAGAAGCCGAGGTAACCGTCCGATGACCGCGCTCCCCGCCCAGCTCGACTACGCCGCCGACGCCGACATTCCCGCGCTGACCACCGCCCGGGTCCCGGACGACTGGTCTGACCTGGACCGCAGGGCCGTGGACACCGCCCGGCTGCTGGCCGCGGACGCGGTGCAGAAGGTCGGCAACGGGCACCCGGGCACCGCAATGTCGCTGGCGCCGACCGCGTACGCCCTGTTCCAACGGGTGCTGCGGCACGACCCGGGCGACCCCACCTGGGTGGGCCGGGACCGGTTCGTGCTGTCCTGCGGTCACTCGTCGCTGACCCTGTACGTGCAGCTGTACCTGGCCGGGTACGGCCTGGAACTGGCCGACCTGCAGGCGCTGCGCACCTGGGGTTCGCTGACCCCCGGCCACCCCGAGCACCACCACACCAGGGGCGTGGAGATCACCACCGGCCCGCTCGGCCAGGGCCTGGCCTCCGCCGTCGGCATGGCGATGGCGGCCCGCCGGGAACGGGGCCTGTTCGACCCGGACGCCGCGGCCGGCGCCTCGCCGTTCGACCACTTCGTCTACGTGCTGGCCTCCGACGGCGACATCGAGGAGGGCGTCACCAGCGAGGCGTCCTCGATCGCCGGGCGGCAGCAGCTGGGCAACCTGGTCGTGATCTACGACCACAACGACATCTCCATTGAGGACCACACCAACATCGCGCTGAGCGAGGACGTCGCCGCCCGGTACCGGGCGTACGGCTGGCATGTGCAGACGGTGCAGGGCGGCGAGAACGTGACCGGCATCCTCGAGGCGATCGAGGCGGCCAAGGCAGTGACCGACAAGCCCTCGTTCATCGAGCTACGCACCATCATCGGCTACCCGGCGCCGAACCTGATGAACACCGGCAAGGCGCACGGCTCCGCGCTGGGCGCACCGGAGGTGGCCGCGGTCAAGGAAATCCTCGGCTTCGACCCGGACCGCAGCTTCCAGGTCGACGACGACGTCGTCGCGCACACCCGCCAGGCCCTGGACCGCGGCGCCGCAGCGAAGGCGGCCTGGCGGGAGAGCTTCCTCGCCTGGGCCGCCGCCAACCCCGACCGCAAGGCCCTGTTCGACCGGATCACCGCCCGGCAGCTGCCAGACGGGTGGGCCGACCGTCTGCCCTCGTGGGAACCGGACGCCAAGGGCCTGGCCACCCGGGCGGCGTCCGGCAAGGTGCTGAACGCCCTGGCCCCGGTGCTGCCCGAGCTGTGGGGCGGGTCGGCCGACCTGGCCGAGTCGAACAACACCACCATGGCCGGCGCCGACAGTTTCGGCCCGGTGGACGCGGCCACCAAGCACTGGAACGCCCACCCCTATGGGCGCACATTGCATTTCGGGATCCGGGAACACGCGATGGGCGCGATCCTGTCCGGGATCGTGATGCACGGTCCGACCCGCCCGTACGGGGGCACGTTCCTGCAGTTCAGCGACTACATGCGGGGCGCCGTCCGGTTGGCCGCGCTGATGCGGGCGCCGGCGATCTACGTGTGGACGCACGACTCGATCGGCCTGGGCGAGGACGGCCCCACCCATCAGCCGGTGGAACACCTGGCGGCGCTGCGGGCCATCCCGGAACTGAGCGTGGTCCGGCCGGCCGATGCCAACGAGACCGCGCACGCCTGGCAGGCGATCCTGGACAAGCAGGGCGACTGGTTCTGCGGCCCGGTTGGGCTGTGCCTGACCCGGCAGGCCGTCCCGGTGCTGGACGGCACGTCCGCCGAGGGCGTGGCCAGGGGCGCCTACGTGCTCGCCGACTGGGACGCCTCGGCCGAGCACAAGGTCATCCTGATGTCTTCGGGTTCCGAGGTGCAGATCGCCGTCGCAGCACGGGAAGCGTTGCAGGCCAAGGGTATCGGCGCTCGCGTGGTGTCCGTTCCGTGTCTGGACTGGTTCGAACGGGCCGACCCCGGCTACATCGAGTCGGTGCTGCCGTCGGCCGTGACCGCCCGAGTGTCCATCGAGGCCGCCATCGCCCAACCATGGTGGCGCTGGCTGGGCACCCACGGCCGGCCGGTGTCGCTGGAGCACTACGGCGCCTCGGCCGACTACCAGATCCTGTACCGCGAATTCGGCATCACCGCCGACGCCGCCGTTGCCGCAGCGCAGGCCTCCCTGGTCGCCGCCACCGGCTGACCCGCCTCACCCGCCCCCAACCAGCCCACCCACCCACCACCCCGGGAGCACAGCAATGACCGACCGTCTCGCCGACCTGACCGCGCAGGGCGTTTCCCTGTGGCTGGACGACCTGTCCCGCCAACGCCTGCAGTCGGGCAACCTGCAGCACCTGGTCGACACCTGGCACATCAGCGGCGTCACCACCAACCCGTCGATCTTCCAGGCTGCCCTGTCCGACGGCGCCGCCTACCAGACGCAGCTCGACGACCTGGTCGCCCGCGGCGCCTCCGTGGACGACGTCGTCCGCGAGGCGACCACCGACGACGTGCGCAACGCCTGCGAGAAGTTCACCGGCATCTACCAGGCCACCGGCCACGTCGACGGCCGGGTGTCCATCGAGGTCGACCCGCGGCTGGCGCACGACACGCAGGGAACCATCGCCCAGGCCGCCGAACTGCACAAGATCGTCGACCGGCCCAACGTGTTGATCAAGATCCCGGCCACCCTGGCCGGGCTGCCCGCGATCACCGCCACCGTCGCCGACGGGATCAGCGTCAACGTCACCCTGATCTTCAGTCTGGATCGGTACCATGCCGTGATGCAGGCCTATCTCGCCGGCCTGGAGTTGGCCGCCGAGGCGCGTCACGACCTGGCCGAGATCCACTCCGTCGCCTCGTTCTTCGTCTCCCGGGTGGACGCCGAGGTTGATAAACGACTGCAAGCGCTACACTCTCCGGAAGCCGACGCCCTGCTCGGCCAAGCGGCGATCGCCAACGCGCGGCTGGCCTACCAGGCCTACCAGCAGACCTTCAGCGGGGACCGGTGGGACGCGCTGGAAGCCAAGGGCGCGAACAGGCAGCGTCCGCTGTGGGCGTCCACCGGCGTCAAGGACCCCACCTACGACGACACCCGTTACGTCGTCGACCTCGTCGCCCCCGGCACCGTCAACACCGCCCCGGAGAAGACCATCGCCGCGGTCGCCGACCACGGCGTCATCACCGGCAACACCATCGAAGGAACCTACGCCCAGGCCTCGTCGGTGTTCACCGGTCTGGAGGCCCTGGGCGTCAACCTGACCGACGTCTTCACCGTCCTGGAGACCGAGGGCGTCGACAAGTTCATCGCCGCCTGGGACGAGCTGCTCGACTCCGTCGCCGCGCAACTCGCCAACCATCAGGCCACCCGGTAAGACCCGGCAAGGACCTGCCCGTCGACTTTCGACAAATGGTATCGCCCGCCCTGCAAAGAGAGGCCTTCATGGGTAACGACGATCATCCCGCCCAACAACCCGTCCTGGTCATCATGGGCGTGTCCGGCTCCGGGAAGTCCACCGTGGCCGGCATCCTGGCCGGCCAGCTCGGCTGGGACCTGGAGGAGGGCGACGACCTGCATCCGGCGGCCAACGTCGCCAAGATGAGCGACGGCATCCCACTGACCGACGAGGACCGCTGGCCCTGGCTGGACAAGGTGGCCGGGTGGATCACCGAGCACACCGCGGCCAGGATCCCCGGCATCATCACCTGTTCCGCGCTCAAGCGGATCTATCGTGATCGGATGCGCGGCGACCACGTGGTTTTCGTTCACCTGACCGGCGACAAGGACACCATCGGCCGGCGGATGACCGCCCGGCAGGACCATTTCATGCCGCCGGCCCTGCTCGAAACCCAGATCGCCACCCTCGAACCCCCGGGTCCGGACGAGAACGTGCTCGAGGTCGACCTCGGCCGCAAACCCGCCGAACAGTCGGCCGAGATCATCGAGCGCCTGGGCCTGCGCCCGGAGCCGGGTTCATCGGCGCTCGGGTCGAACCATCCGGGCACGTCCTCCGCGCCACCCATCGGCGACCTGCTCACCCCCGCCCAGAACTGAAGGAGACAGCGACCAATGAGCGACAACACATCCGCCAAGGCCGACATCGGGGTGACCGGGTTGGCGGTGATGGGGTCGAACCTGGCGCGGAATTTCGCGCGGAACGGGTTCGTGACGGCGGTGCACAACCGGTCGTACGCCAAGACGGCCGCGTTGATCGAGGAGCATGGGTCGGACGGGGTGTTCGTGCCGTCG
>DATDBV010000492.1:0-8243 GCA_036524715.1 Nakamurella sp.
AACTTCCGCGCGAGCGGTCCGGCTCCCCTGAACTGCCGGGGAATTCATGCGGGAAGCGCCACGGCCGGCGTCCCGCTGCAGGCTGACGGGCTGCTGCCGAGCCGCGCCGGTGCCCGCGTTTGCGCATGCCGGGGAGATCACGGTGACGGACGGCCGGTTCGCCGAGGCGAAGGAGCTGCCTGGCCGGCGTCGGCCGACTGGGAGCGCTCGCCACTCGCCTGAACCACGCGGGACCGGCGGGGTTGGGCACGAAGTTGCGGCCCGCACCAACCGGTCCGGGCCGCATCGATTTGTTGGCACGTCAGGCCATCAGGGCCCGTACCTCGACCCACCCCTTCCCAGCCCTTCCATGACGAGCGGGGGACGTCGAGGCGCGGCGGCGGCCTCGACGTTCCAGACCGCAATAGTGCGGAGAGGTGCCGTCATCGACCGGCATGCTCGTGAGCCACAGCCACAGCCACACTTCGCACCTTGCGAGGTCTGCTCCCGGCGAGCAGGACGAATGCCACCAACGCGAGGACCGCCATGAGCAGGCCCCACCCCGCGGGTGAGATGGCAGCAACGGCGCCGACGACCGCCGTCGCGGCTGCGCCGAGGACGTACTGGGCCGCGCCGAGGACTGCGGCGGCGGATCCGGTCCCGGTCTCCACCGCGCTCATGCTCAGGCTCATCAGGGCCGGCTCGCTGACGCCGACGCCGAACAGTGCCAGCGCCATCGACGCGACCACCGCCCAGACCGGCAGATGGACCAGGATCGCCAGGGTCACGGCGCTCGCTCCGACGATGGTCAGCAGGATGCCGAGCAAGCCCAGCCGGCGGGTGCCCAGTCGCTCCGACAGGCGGTTCGCGACGAGTGCGCCGACGAGCAGGGACAGGCCCGTTGCGCCGAACACGGTGCCGAACACGGCCGGGTCCATGCCGAACGTGCCCTGGTAGACATAGGTGGCACCGCCGATGTAGGTGAACATCGCCATGTACATCAGCGAGAACGTCACCAGCGGGATGACGAAGGCCTTCGACCCCAGCGTCCGCCGGTAGCCCCCCATCACCTCGCGGCCGGAGAACCGGATTCGTGCCGTGGCCGGCAGCGACTCGGGCAGGAACGCGACGGCTGCCAGCGTGACGACGACCCCGATGACGGCGAGGGCCACGAAGACGGATCGCCAGCCGAAGCTGCTGCCCAGGAAGCCGCCCGCAGTCGGGGCGACGATCGGTGCCA
Source organism: Nakamurella sp. (assembly GCA_036524715.1). GTDB lineage: Bacteria > Actinomycetota > Actinomycetes > Mycobacteriales > Nakamurellaceae > Nakamurella. Next base: position 1,220 of record DATDBV010000492.1, read on the forward strand.
GTGCGCCGACGGTGAGGAGCACGGCATACAGCCGCGTCGCGGCATCGCCTCGAGCCGAGTCGCGCACCGAGCTGTTGGCGACGACGAGAGCCGTCGCGCCGCCGAACGCTTGGAGCAGGCGCGCGGCTATGAGCACGGCCATCGAGGGCGCCACGGCGGCGAGTCCGGAGCCGAGCGTGAAGACCGCGAGTCCGAGGATCAGCGGCCGACGCCGTCCGACCGCATCGGTGATCGGGCCGGCGACGAGCTGCCCGATGCCCAGGACGAGGAGGTAGCCCGTGAGGGTCAGCTGGGTCAGCCAGACCGGGGCGGCGAGGTCTACGCCGATCTCGGGCAGGGAGGGGAGATACATATCGATCGCGAACGGGGCTAGTCCCACGATCGCCGCGAGCGTGAGGACGCTCGAGCGGCGGATTGCGCCAGACATCGACTGCCTTTCGGTACGAGTACCCGGAATGGGAGAACGTGGAGAAGCCCATGCAAACTGGTACACTTGCACCATTTAATGTGGGAGGAGTCACGACATGACAGATCGCCCCCAGCAGGAACGTGGCCGACGACGGCGCGCCGACATCCTCGCGGCGACCGAGCGGATCCTGCTGGCCGAGGGGGCGCGGGAGGTGACGCACCGCGCGGTTGCCTCGGCCGCCGGGGTGCCCGCATCCGCGATCCGCTACTACTTCAGCACCCGCGAGGCGCTGCTCCTGGCCTGCCTCGACGCGATCGAGGAGCGTCGGTCGGCCGATGCCGCGCTCGCGCTCGCCGAGGCGCTCGGGGAACGTTCCTGGAGCGCCGAGGAGGTCGGGCAGCGCGTCATGCGCATCTGGTACGGCGCAGACCTCGATGATCAGGCGCTACGCGGAGCCGTCGGCTGGATCACCGACTGCAGCCGGGAGAGTCCGGCACTGTCGGAGCGACTCATCGGGTTCCGGGCGGCGATCGACTCAGAGTTGAGGACGCTGCTCGACCGGTGCGGCTACCGCCGTGTGCCCGAGGTGCTCGTGGCAGCGGTCGCCGACGGCAGCGTGCTGTCGTCGGCGGCCGAGGCCCGCGGTGGCATCGCCGAGCGCGCCGTGCGTGACCTGATGCTTCTCCTGCAACTGGGTGGGGACGAGGAGGCGCCGAGTAGTTGAGCCAGGGCGGGCCAGCGCACAAGCTGCTCCAGGTCACCGTCGAGCCGGGCACGCGGCTGAGGCCACCAACAATTTCGCCGGGGGCGAACCTCTCCGGGTCGGGGAACAAACCCACGCTCAAGAGCTTTGAGTGCTACAGACTCAACTCTTGAAGGGTGTTCAGATGACCGATATCCGCCGCCTACCGGTGCTCTCCCTGTCCGACGTCGTGGTGCTGCCCGGGATGGTCGTGCCGATCGAGTTGGACGAGGGCGCCCAGGCCGCTATCGACGCGGCCCAGTCGGCCGCCCAGGCCGGCTCCGCGGACGCCAAGGGCGAGTTGCTGTTGGCGCCTCGCCTGTCCGACCGGTACGCCACGTTCGGCGTCGTCGCGACCATCGAGCAGGTCGGTCGGCTGGCCGGTGGCGCTCCGGCCGCGGTGTTGCGGGCCGGGCAGCGGGCCCGGATCGGCACCGGCGTGTCCGGCCCCGGCGCTGCCCTGTGGGTGCAGGCCGAGCTCGTCGCGGACGGGCCGGTGAGCGACCGGGCGAGGGAGCTCGCCGCCGAGTACAAGTCGCTGGTCATCGCGAACCTGCAGAAGCGCGACGCGTGGCAGGTGATCGACACGGTGGAGAAGATGACCGACCCGTCGGCGCTGGCCGACGCGGCCGGCTGGGCGCCGTACCTGACCACCGAGCAGAAGCGGCAGGTCCTGGAGACCCCGGACGTCATCGAGCGTCTCGAGCTGTTGATCGACTGGACCCGCGCGCACCTGAACGAGATGGACGTGGCGGAGAAGATTCGCGACGACGTGCGGGACGGGATGGAGAAATCCCAGCGGGAGTTCCTGCTTCGTCAGCAGTTGGCGGCCATCCGCAAGGAGCTCGGCGAAGGCGAGCCCGAGGGGGCAGAAGACTATCGGAGCCGGGTGGAGCAGGCCGATCTACCGGACAAGGTCCGCGAGTCGGCGCTGCGCGAGGTCGGCCGGCTGGAGCGTTCGAGCGACCAGTCGCCCGAGTCGGGCTGGATCCGGACCTGGCTGGACACCGTGCTGGAGCTGCCCTGGACCGCCCGAACCGAGGACAGGACGGACGTCACCGCGGCGCGTGAGGTGCTGGACGCCGACCACCACGGCCTGGACGACGTCAAGGACCGGATCGTCGAATACCTGGCGGTGCGCAGCCGGCGGGCGGAGCGTGGCCTGCAGGTCGTGGGTGGCCGTGGTTCCGGTGCGGTGCTGGTGCTGGTCGGCCCACCCGGCGTCGGCAAGACGTCGCTGGGTGAGTCGGTGGCCCGTGCGCTCGGACGCAAGTTCGTCCGGGTCGCGCTGGGCGGCGTTCGGGACGAGGCCGAGATCCGCGGGCACCGGCGCACCTATGTCGGCGCACTGCCCGGCCGGATCGTCCGGGCGATCACCGAGTCCGGTTCGATGAACCCGGTGATGCTGCTGGACGAGATCGACAAGGTGGGCTCCGACTACCGGGGTGATCCGGCTGCGGCGCTGCTGGAGGTGCTGGACCCGGCGCAGAACCACACCTTCCGCGATCACTACCTGGACCTGGATCTCGACCTGTCCGACGTGCTGTTCCTGGCCACCGCCAACGTGCTGGAGACCATCCCGTCCGCATTGCTGGACCGGATGGAACTGATCACCATGGACGGCTACACCGAGGACGACAAGGTGGCGATCGCCCGCACGCACCTGCTGCCCAGGCAGCTCGAGCGGGCCGCCCTCGACGACTCCGAGGTGTCCGTCACCGACGCCGCGCTGCGCAAGCTGGCCGCCGACTACACCCGGGAGGCCGGGGTGCGGCAGCTGGAGCGGCTGATCGCAAAGGTGCTGCGCAAGGTCGCCACCCGGCTCTCCGCCGGTTCGACTGTGCCGACTGGGCTGCCCATCGCGGTGGACGAGCCGGATCTGCGCGGGCTGATCGGCCGGCCCCGATTCACCTCGGAGACCGCCGAACGGACCTCGGTGCCGGGCGTGGCCACGGGCCTGGCGGTCACCGGGATGGGTGGCGACGTGCTGTTCATCGAGGCCTCCGCGGAGCCGGTGGTCGACGGTGGCGCCGAGCCCGGCAAGGGGTCGCTCACGCTGACCGGCCAGCTCGGCGACGTGATGAAGGAGTCGGCGCAGATCGCGTTGTCCTTCGTCCGCTCCCATCCCGGGGAGGTCGGCATCGAGCCGGGCGCGCTGAACCGGACGATCCACCTGCACGTGCCGGCCGGCGCGGTGCCCAAGGACGGACCGTCCGCGGGCGTGACCATGGTCACCGCGCTGACGTCGTTGGCCACCGGCCGGCCGGTCCGCTCGGACGTGGCGATGACCGGTGAGGTCACGCTGAACGGCAAGGTGCTGCCGATCGGCGGGGTGAAGCAAAAGCTGCTGGCAGCGCAGCGGGCCGGCGTGACTACAGTGTTCATCCCGCTGCGCAACGAGCCCGACCTGGACGACGTGCCGGCCGAGGTGCTGGACGCGCTGACAGTCGTCCCGGTCGGTGACGTCCGGCAGATCCTGGCCCAGGCGCTGGAGCCGGCCACTGGGTCCGAGAAGGTCGACGCCGCGGCCTGACGCACCAACCGAGTGGCGCACCACCCGTCGTAGAGGGCAGGTGGTGCGCCATTCGCTGTACTACACCTCCCGCGCGAATCGAACGCGCCACCGTTGACTTCCCTGGTCACGCAGAGGCTCAGGTCGGTCAGGCGTCGACCCGGCGGAGCCGCCAAGCGGCGAACCCGACCAGAACCACTGCGTAGCCGCACATCACCGCGAACCCGACCCAGGGCGTCAAGGGGTGAGCGACGCCGAAGGTGCCGTCGAGCAACACGGCGCCGGCGTTGGACGGCAGGAACTGCACGACGTGGTCGGTCACCGACGCGGGCAACAAGTTCGTCAGCGGCGGGATCACGAAGAACACCGCGACGAACGTGGTGATCGCGGCGGCGGTGTTGCGGAGCAGAGCCCCCAACGCAATCGCCGTCAGGCCGGCCACCGTCAGGTACAGCGCCGAGCCCAAGACCGAACGCACGGCCCCCGGGTCGGACAGCGACAGGCTGAGCTGGTCGCCGAGCAGCGCCTGACCCACGAGAAACGAGGTGAGGCCGGCGGCCAGCATGGTGAGGAACACGGCGCCGGCGAACACCGCCAGCTTGCCCCACAACATGGGTAGCCGGCCGGGCACCACTGTCAGTGACGAGCGGATCATCCCGGTGCTGTACTCGCCGGTGATCAGCAGCACGCCGAGGACCCCGACGGCGAGTTGCGCGAAGAACGTCCCGGTCAGTGACGTGGAAATCGCCGTCGCTCCGGGCTCGAACCCGGCCGACTGGCCGGCGGTGATCGCCGAGAACATGGCGCCCAACCCGATCATCAGCACGACAGCGATCAGCAGAGTGGAGACCGTCGACCGCAAGGACCGGAACTTGGTCCATTCGGACAACAGGACCCGGCCCGGGGTGACCCTCAGTTGGATGCCGCGGATGGTCCTTGCTGATGCGAGGGCGGTGGTCATGCCGCCACCGCCGCGGAGTTCTTCGACGGGCCGGCGGTGATCTCGGAAGAGCGGTATTCGACCGAGTCGCTGGTCAGTGCCATGAACGCTTCTTCCAGGGATGCCTGTTGCACGGTCAATTCGAAGATGGGTACGTGGTGCTGCCAGGCGATCGTGCCGATGTGCTCTGCGGTCAGGCCTTCGACCTCCAGCACGTCGGGATGCGCGATGGTGACTGTGATGTCCGGGCCGATCAGAAGCTCTCGCAGCCGGGTCGCGTCCGGGGTCCGCACGGTGACGCAGTGGTGGGAAGCCCGGGCGATGAACTCGTCGACGGTGGTGTCGGCGATCAGCCGGCCCCGGCCGACGACGACCAGTCGCGTTGCGGTTTGGGCCATTTCGCTCATCAGATGGGAGGACACGAAGACCGTGTGACCGTCCGCGGCGAGGTCCTTGAGCATGGTGCGCATCCACAACACCCCTTCGGGGTCCAGGCCGTTCACCGGCTCGTCCAGAACGACGGTCTGCGGGTTGCCCAGCAGCGCCGAGGCCACGCCCAACCGTTGGCCCATGCCGAGGGAGAACCCGCCGACCCGTTTGCCGGCGACCTGCTGCAGGCCGACGATGTCGATGACCTCGGCCACCCGCCGCCGGCCGATGCCGTTGGTCTGGGCCAGGGCGAGCAGGTGGTTGCGGGCCGACCGCCCGGTGTGCACCGCCTTGGCCTCCAACAGCACCCCGAGTTCGGCCATCGGGGCGGCGGCGGTCCGGTAGTCCCCGCCGTTGACGACCACTCGGCCGCTGGTCGGCTCATCGAGTCCGGCGATCATCCGCATGGTGGTGGATTTCCCGGCGCCGTTCGGGCCGAGGAACCCGGTAACCATGCCCGGTCGGACGACGAAGCTCAGCCCGTCGACCGCCAGCTTGGTGCCGTAGCGTTTGCTGAGATTCTCTACTTCGATCATGGTGTCGTGCCCTCCGGCTGGAATTTCATGAATGTGAGTGCGCCCAAGTGCTTTCACCGCGCTGAGCGGCAATCGGTCGGGGGTCAGATGGTGATCGCGATCTTGCCTCTCACCGTGCCCGCATCGAGGTGACGCATGGCCGCGGGCACCTGGTCCAGCGGGTAGGTCCGGTCGATGCTCGGCGTCACGGTGCCGGCCGCGAGGTGGCCGGCGAGGACCTCGCTGTCGCTGGCCCGTTCCTTGGACGCCAGCCCGGTCAGCCGCTGACCGATGAACGGGGTCAGCATCATGGCCCGCAACTGCCGGTCGATGCCGCCGGTCAGGTTGCCCTTGCTTTCGCCGCCGACAATCACAGCAGTGCCGGTCGGGGTCAGTGCCCGCCGGAGCCTGGAGAGCGACGAGTTGCCGGCGATGTCGATGATCAGGTCGTAGTGGTGGACGCCGTCGGCGAAGTCCTGCCGGGTGTAGTCGACGACGTGGTCCGCACCCAGACCGGTGACCAGGTCCAGCTTGTCGGTGCTGCAGACCCCGGTGACCTCGGCACCGGCGGCCTTGGCCAGTTGCACCGCGTAGCTGCCGACGCCGCCGGACGCGCCGATGATCAGCACCCGTTGTCCCGCCTGCACCCGCCCGGCGGCCAGGGCCTGCAACGCGGTGCCCCCGGAGATTCCGACGACCGCCGCCTGCTCGAACGAGACATTCGCCGGTTTGTGGGCGAGCTTGTCCTCGCGGGCCGCGGCGTACTCGGCGAACGAACCACGGCTCATCCCGAACACCTCGTCGCCCACGGCGAACCGCGTGACCGCCGAGCCGACCGCGACGACCGTACCGGCGACGTCGACGCCGGGCACCCGGTTCTTCGGCCGGCGGAAGCCGAACCCGATGACCCGCATCAGGTACGGCGTGCCTGTCATCAGATGCCAGGTCCCCCGATCCAGACCGGCCGCGTGGACCCGCAGCAGAACCTCGTGGTCTGCGATCTCGGGTCGGTCGATCTCCGCCGATCGCAGCACATCGGCGGTGCCGTAGCTGTCCTGCACGATCGCTCGCATCATTCGCTCCCTCGTTGCCGGGTTGGTTTCGGTGGTCGCCGCCTGGGTGCTGTCAAGTCTCATGATCGCTTCCCTCTCCGGAAGTTGAAGTGCCTCGTCGTACTTAGTACGGCACTGTACTCGTACTAAGTACGTGTGCGCAAGTGGTCGTAGGAACCAGTACCGAGATTCAGGACCACGCGGTGCAGTTGGAACGCATCTGTCGCGAGATCAGTTGCTGCACAACCGACAACGCATAGTCGCCCCGGCCGATACCAGATCTCCCGGTCCGCCGCCGGTGCGGCGCGGCCGCCCCGCGGCCGCCACTTCCGCTGTCCTGCCATCGGCAGCCGGGCGTCGGCTGTCGTCATGATGGTGGAACTGGCGGAGATTGTCGTCCTCACCGCGGTGGCCGGGCATCGGCT
>DATDBV010000493.1:0-7876 GCA_036524715.1 Nakamurella sp.
CGACATCGCCGCGGCCATGGAAGTCAATCAGCCGGCCGTGTCCAAGACGATGAAATCGCTGGCGGAGTTGAACGCGATCACCGTCCAGAACGATACCGGTGACGCGCGGCGCCGCATCGTGCACCTCACCGCGGCCGGAGCTGACCTACTGTGGCGAGCCCGGGCATTGATGCACCCGGTCGCCGACCTCACCTTCGACCCGTTGACCGACAGACGACTCGATCAACTCCTGGACACATTGACCCGGATCCGCACCCGCCTGGACACCGCCCGCCAGTAGACACGCAGCAGCCCTGTCGCTGCTGCCGATGGCGAACAGGTTTTCCGGTCGCTCCCTGGCGATGGGAATCGCGGCGTCTCCGGCCGCTCGCACGGGCCCGACCGCTCATGCGGTCGGGCGAGTAGCGTCAAGGGGGCTGGGAAGTTTGTCGAACGCTGGTGAAAAGCTTGCGTCGCTGACCAGGTGGTTCAACGTCAGGCCCTGACAATGGGCTCGGGGACGGGAACGCCGGCAATGACCGAAATGTTGGCTCGCGATGTGGCCGATCTGGTACGGCAGTGGCGGGCCGATGAGATGACAGTGTGGCTGGACGGTGGCTGGGGGGTTGATGCCCTGCTGGGGGAGCCCTCCCGACCGCATCACGATCTCGACATCGTGCTGGAGCATCGAACCCTTCCCCAGTTCGCCGAGTCGATGGTGGAGCAAGGCTTTCACCGGATCTCCGATGATGGCTCGTTCACCCATGTGTTCACCGACGCCCGCGGGCGCAGGGTCGACGTCCGGTTGGTGGACACCGGCCGCATGCACCGCACACATGCTGGCACCGAGGTGTACGCCGGCAACGGCCTGGCATACGAGGTCGGCGCCCTCGACGGACGAGGAACCGTCGGCGGCGAGGCCGTCATGTGCTGTACCGCCGACTATCAAGTACGGACCCGCCTGGGGAGCTTCCTCGAGGAACTCGACGACAACGCCCGTCGCGACGTTCTCGCCCTGCACCAGCGCTGCGGCACCCCATTGCCGACCGGTTATTCGGACGGAACTGTCACGCCGACGGTGTAAGCGTTCACGGCCAAGCGGTACGGGGGCCGCCGCGGACCTGGTGGCCGACTCCGCGCCGTCCGGGCCCAACCGGACATGCAGCAGGAACTCGTCGACTTCGGGATGCGGACGGAACGCGTCTTCCCAATGGCAGCGCATCACTGCTGCGTAGCCCGCCCCCAGGACACCGGCGGAACGACGACAAACTCCCGCGACGCGCGGCGCGCCTCCGAGGCGTGCTGGGGCACCGCACCTACTTTCAACCCCAGCGCCACTACCTGACATAACTATAACCGTGTGGTTGAGGTTGAGGGTTCGACACGCCGAACGGGGCAGTTGGGTCAGGCAGTACCGGTGCATCCGAAGTCGAGTGGTCCGGCAGTGGTTCGACAGTTGCCGGGCCGAACAGAAAGGCGAAGGCGAATGACGCCACCGCACAACTACCTGGCCGTCATCAAGGTCGTCGGCATCGGCGGCGGCGGCGTGAACGCCATCAACCGGATGATCGAGGTCGGCCTGCGCGGGGTCGAGTTCATCGCGATCAACACCGACGCCCAGGCGCTGTTGATGTCGGATGCCGACGTCAAGCTGGACGTCGGCCGGGAGATGACCCGCGGCCTGGGGGCCGGCGCGAACCCCGACGTGGGTCGCAAGGCCGCCGAGGATCACCGCGAGGAGATCGAGGAGGTGCTCAAGGGTGCGGACATGGTCTTCGTCACCGCCGGGGAAGGCGGTGGCACCGGCACCGGCGGCGCGCCGGTCGTCGCCTCGATCGCCCGCAAGCTCGGCGCGCTGACCATCGGCGTGGTCACCCGGCCGTTCCAGTTCGAGGGTCGTCGGCGCGGTGGGCAGGCCGAAGAGGGCATCAAGATGCTCCGTAACGAATGCGACACGCTGATCGTCATTCCCAACGACCGGCTGCTGCAGCTCGGCGACATGGGCGTGTCCCTGATGGACGCCTTCCGGTCCGCCGACGAGGTGCTGCTCAACGGCGTGCAGGGCATCACCGACCTGATCACCACCCCCGGCCTGATCAACGTCGACTTCGCCGACGTGAAGTCCGTGATGGCCGGCGCCGGCACCGCGCTGATGGGCATCGGTTCGGCCCGCGGCGAGGGCCGGTCGGTGCAGGCGGCGCAGAAGGCGATCAACTCGCCGCTGCTGGAGGCCTCGATGGACGGCGCGCACGGGGTGCTGCTGTCCATCGCCGGTGGCAGCGACCTGGGCCTGTTCGAGATCAACGAGGCCGCCTCGCTGGTGCAGGAGGCCGCGCACGAGGACGCGAACATCATCTTCGGCACCGTCATCGACGACTCGCTGGGCGACGAGGTGCGGGTGACCGTCATCGCCGCCGGCTTCGACTCCAGTCCGTCCGTGCTGCCGCCCAGCATCGACCAGCGGGTCCGCGCGTCGGCCGACCGGAACGGCGGGCCGAGCGGTCGGCTGGCCGGTCCGGGCGGGCACAACGGCCATAGCGGCCTGGACGGCGGCCTGGCCACCAGCGGCAACGGGTTCTCCTCCCACCCGCAGCGGGTTGAGCCGCAGATGCCGCCGCAGCCGCAGTACGCCACCACCCCGCCGCCGCCCTCGCGCGGCGCGGCGCCGGCCTACCAGCAGCAGGGGCCCGGCCGGTACCCGACGCAGGCCCCGCCCCATCAGCCGCCGGCCGGTCGGGGTCGTCAGCAGCTCGACCTGGACGACGACGATGTCGACGTCCCCTCGTTCATGAAGCGCTGACCGGGCCGACGTCCGCCACGCAGACACCTCCGCGCCGGTGATCGGGACCCTGTTCACGACCCGGCGCCCAGGCGTGTCCGTCGCGCCGTACGACGAGCTCAATCTGGGCGGCGCGGTGGGGGACGATCCGGCCGCGGTCCGGGTCAACCGGACGATGGTGGCCGAACGTATCGGCGTGCCGACCGATCGCATGGTGTGGATGCGTCAGGTGCACAGCAGCATCGTGCGGGTGGTCGACGGCACCGAGCGGGACCTGTCGGCCGAGTGCGACGGCGTCGTCACGACCACCCCGGGCCTGGTACTCGGAGTGCTGGCCGCCGACTGCGTGCCGATTCTGGCTGGCGACCCTGCGCACGGTGTGATCGGCGCCGCGCACGCCGGGCGGCGGGGCGCCGCCGGCGGCATCGGGCGGCGACTCGTCGAGGCGATGAGCCGGGCCGGCGCCGATCCCGGGGCGGTCACGGTGTGGTTGGGCCCGGCGATCTGCGGCGGCTGCTACGAGGTGCCGCCGAACATGCGCGACGACGTCGAGCGCACCCTGCCCGGCTCGGTCTGCGTCACCGATCGAGGCACGGCCGGGCTGGATCTGCGGGCCGGGCTCCGGCGCCAGTTCGAGCGGCTGGGCGTCCGCGCGGTCGCGGTCGACAGTCGCTGCACGCATACCGATCCCGACCTGTTCAGCCACCGCCGCGGCGCACCGACCGGACGCCAGGCCGGTCTCATCTGGCGGCTGCCGTGAAGCTCGCGACGACATGCTGGCGGGTCAGGTGTGTCGCACCACATTCCGTCCGCCGATCGGGGATAGCCTCACCGACAGGCGTGGAAATCGGTTCGCGCGACCTGCCTTTCGAGCCGTCTCGAGCAGGTCGTGTGGCTCGGCTGGACGGGCCTGGACGACGGCGGTGCTCCAGCGCTCTGGCCGGCAGTGATCGACTGTGATCGACAGTGGAAGGATCGGACGACATGGGATCGTGGCGAAAGGTGGGGGCCTTCCTCGGGTTGGTTCCTGAGGACGGCCGCCGGGACGAGTACGGCGACGACTACCACGAGGGCCAGTACCACGAGGGCGGCTACCAGGCTGATCGGGGCCCCGAATACGAGGACGGCTACGAGCATGCGCGCGATCACGCCCGGCAGTCGCCGTACCAGTCCGCTCCCCGCGCCGTCGCCGACGGATACGAACCACCGATGACCCAGGGTGCGCTGGCCGTTGCCGCCCGCCCCGATGTCCGCCGCGACTACGCCGAGTCCGCCGGAGCGGTCCGTCCGGTCACGGTCAAGCTCACCGGATTCGGGGAGGCGCGGGTGATCGGCGAGAAGTTCCGCGAGGGCAAGCCGGTCATCCTGGACATGACGGAGATGGACGACGCCGGCGCGCGCCGGCTGGTCGACTTCGCCGCCGGCCTGGCCTTCGCGCTGCGCGGGTCGATCGACAAGGTCACCACCAAGGTGTTCATGCTGCTGCCCCCGGACACCGAGATGTCGGATCTGCCCGCCTACGAGCCGGAATACGCCGGTTACCCGACGTCGCGCCCGGCCTACGCCGGAGGTCGCGTCGGCCGCTGACGACCCCGGAACGCCGAACGCACCATCCCCGATCCGCCCGGGGACGGTGCGTTCGGCCGTCGGCACATATCTCGGTCCACCGGCATTCGTCGTGCGGGTGGAATTTCGCACATCGGATCAGGTAGAAGTGGACAGGTGAACGTTCTCTGGCAGGTCGTCTACCTGCTGCTCTGGCTGTTCCGGCTGGCCCTGCTGGGCCGGATCGTCATCGAGTTCGTCCGGGTGTTCGCCAAGACATGGCGGCCCGTCGGCACTCCGGCGGTGGCCATGGAGGTGTTGTACGTCACCACCGATCCGCCGGTGAAGCTGTTCCGCAAGATCATCCCGACGGTGCGGCTCGGCGGCGTCGGCTTCGATTTGAGCATCATCGTGTTGCTGATCCTCGTGTTCATCTTGATGGAGGTCGTTTTCCGACTGGCCCTCGGCGCGCTCTGAGCGGTGCCGCCGGCCCGTCGCCCTCGCATCGAAGCCCGACCCCCGACCGGTCGGCGGTCCTTCCGACTATCCTTTCCCGAGACGGCCACGGCGAGTGTCGTCTCGCTGAGTGTGGGTGCCGTGATGAGTATGAGCAGAGCCACCGAGGAGTAAGTCATGCCGCTGACCCCAGCCGACGTGCACAACGTTGCGTTCAAGAAGCCGTCGATCGGCAAACGCGGATATGACGAGGACGAGGTCGACGCCTTCCTGGATGTGGTCGAGGCCGAGCTGAGCCGGCTCATCGAGGAGAACGCCGAATTCAAGGCCAACGCCGACAGTTCTGCGGGTGGCCACACCGTTCCGCTGACCAAGGCCCCGACCCCGATGTCCACCGGCGAAGCGCACACCGCGGCGGCCCGATTGCTCGGGTTGGCCCAGGAGACCGCGGACCGGCTCACCGGCGAGGCCAGGGCCGAGGCGGACACGGTGACGGGCGAGGCCAACGCCCAGGCCGAGAAGACCGTGACCGACGCCAAGAGCCAGGCCGAGGCCCTGCTCTCCGACGCCTCCGCGCGCGCCGAGGCCACCGAGCGGGACAGCCGCACCAAGGCGGAGACCATGGACCGCGAGGCCAAGGCTCGTTACGACGAGATCCTGGGCAAGCTGGACAACGAGAAGGTCGGCCTGGAGCGCAAGATCGAGGACCTGCGGGGCTACGAGAAGGAGTACCGCGGCCGGCTCAAGAGCTGGATCAGCGACCAGCTCGCCCAACTCGACGACGGGGGTTCCCGCGAGCAGCATCCGGTGGCCGTGACGTCCGGTCCCGGCGACTGACCATCGAAATATCCCTGGACCGGCGGCGTTACGCTGGACCAAGGCTTGACACTGCACACACGCACCAATCGGCGCTGACCCGGCCATCACCGGCGAGCCATTCGGAAGAACGGAATCCCCCTGCGGGGTTCTCACTAGACCCGAACGGGTCCGGCCCGAGACAGCCGGAAACGGAGCGGTCCGACCCTTCGGGGCCGGGCAAGCGGGGTGGTACCGCGGGACCGCGATCGGCATCGATCGCGGGCTCGTCCCTGCAGCATGACGACCTGCAGCGACGAGGAGTACCCCGGAATGAGCGAGCGCATGGCCTACCCCCGCGCGGGTGCCAAGGATGTCGCCACCCACCCCGACTTCCCGAGCCTGGAGCGCGAGGTCCTGGCCCATTGGGCGGCGGACTGCACCTTCCAGGCCTCGATCGAGGCGCGCAGCGCCGGCGAGAACGGCGCCAACGAGTTCGTCTTCTACGACGGCCCGCCGTTCGCCAACGGCCTGCCGCACTACGGGCACCTGCTCACCGGTTACGTCAAGGACGTGGTGCCGCGCTACCACACCATGCGCGGCCGCCGGGTCGAGCGCCGGTTCGGCTGGGACACGCACGGCCTACCCGCCGAGGTGGAGGCCGAACGGCAACTGGGCATCAAGCACAAGTCCGAGATCGTCGGCATGGGCATCGAGGCGTTCAACGATGCCTGCCGCCAGTCGGTGCTGCGCTACACCCACGAGTGGGAGGAGTACGTCACCCGGCAGGCCCGCTGGGTCGACTTCGACAACGACTACAAGACCCTGGACCTGGACTACATGGAGTCCGTCATGTGGGCCTTCAAGACGCTGTGGGACAAGGGCCTGATCTACGAGGGCTACCGGGTCCTCTGGTACTGCTACCGGTGCGAGACGCCGCTGTCGGCCACCGAGACGAAGATGGACGACACCTACCGGTCCCGGCAGGATCCGGCCGTCACGGTGTCGCTGCGCCTGCGCTCGGACGACGCCGCGCTGGACGGCGTGAACGCGCTGATCTGGACCACCACGCCGTGGACCCTGCCGTCCAACCTGGCCGCCGCGGTCGGTCCCGACGTCGAGTACGTCGTCGTCGAGTCCTCCGGGCCCTTCGCCGGCCGCTACCTGCTGGCCCAGGCTCGACTGGGCGCCTACGCGAAGGAACTGGGCGACGAGCCGCGGGTGCTAGCGACCTTCACCGGTGCCGAACTGGCCGGCACCGGGTACACCCCACCGTTTGACTTCTTCGCCGGACGCGACAGTGTTGATGGGTCGGACCCTGCAAGCAGGTCCTCGGACCGCCCATTTCAGGTGCTCACCGCGGACTACGTCACCACCGAGGACGGCACCGGCGTGGTGCACATCGCGCCCGCGTTCGGTGAGGAGGACAAGGCCGTCACCGATGCCGCCGGCATCGAGGTGGTCAACCCGGTGGACGCGCAGGGCCGCTTCACCGGTCAGGTCGGGCCGTACGAGGGCTATCAGGTGTTCGACGCGAACATCCCGATCATGGCGGATCTGAAGGAGGCCGGGCTGCTGGTCCGCCGGGACAGCCACGAGCACCCGTACCCGCACTGCTGGCGGTGCGACACCCCGCTGATCCAGCGGGCGGTGTCGTCGTGGTTCGTCGCCGTGACCCGGTTCCGGGACCGGATGGTCGAACTGAACCGGCAGATCACCTGGGTGCCCGGACACATCAAGGACGGCCAGTTCGGCAAGTGGCTGGAGGGTGCCCGGGACTGGTCGATCTCCCGCAACCGGTTCTGGGGTTCGCCGATCCCGGTGTGGACCTCGGACGACCCGTCCTACCCGCGGGTCGACGTCTACGGTTCGCTCGACGAGTTGGCTGGTGACTTCGGGGTTCGTCCGGACGACCTGCACCGGCCGTACATCGACGAGCTGACCAGGCCGAACCCGGACGATCCGACCGGCCGGTCGACGATGCGCCGGGTGCCCGAGCACCTCAAGCACGGCAGCTTCGGCAAATGGCTGCAGAACGCGCGCGACTGGTCGATCAGCCGCAACCGCTTCTGGGGGTCCCCGATCCCCGTCTGGCGCTCCGACGATCCGGCCTACCCCCGCGTCGACGTGTACGGGTCGATCGCCGAGCTGGAGGCGGACTTCGGCGTGGCGGTGACCGACCTCCACCGGCCGATGGTCGACGACCTCGTGCGGCCGAACCCCGACGACCCGACCGGTCAGTCGATGATGCGCCGCGTGCCCGAAGTGCTCGACTGCTGGTTCGAGTCCGGTTCGATGCCGTTCGCTCAGGCGCACTACCCG
>DATDBV010000494.1:0-48840 GCA_036524715.1 Nakamurella sp.
GGTGGCCCGCATCGTCGCCGAATGGCTGACCGGCCTCGTGACGATCGACTCCAAGGTCTCTTGTTGATGGCGCAGACCGCTCGCGCGGAACATCTGGTCGCTCGCAGCGACCGAATGTTCCGCGGCTTCCCGCCAACCGGCGCCTTTCGGCCGCGCGGACCGCTCGTGCGGAACATCCGGCCGCTCCCGGGGACGCAATGTTCCGCAACTCCTCGCGATCCGGCCGTTTCGGTCGCGCGGACTGCTCGCGCGGAACATCCGGTCGCTCCCGGGGACGCAATGTTCCGCGAGTCCCCGCGAACCGGCCGCTTTCGGCCGCGCGGACTGCTCGCGCGGAACATCCGGTCGCTCCGGGGGACGCAATGTTCCGCGAGTCCCCGCGATCCGGCCGCTTTCGGTCGCGCGGACTGCGCGCGGAACATCCGGTCGCTCCCGGGGACGCAATGTTCCGCAACTCCTCGCGAACCGGCCGCCTTCGGTCGCGCGGACTGCTCGCGCGGAACATCCGGTCGCTCCGACTAGCGTTCCCCGCCGGGAACCCATAGCACGTCCCCGCTCGGATTCGCCGCCCGAGCCAGGATGAACAACAGGTCCGACAATCGGTTCAGGTACGTCGCCGTCAGCGCATTGCTGCCGTCCGGATCGGCCTCTCGCAAGGTCCAGGCGCTGCGTTCGGCCCGTCGCGCCACCGTCCGGGCCGCGTGCAGCAGCGCCCCCGCCCGCGTGCCGCCGGGCAGGATGAACGAGTTCAGCGGCCGGAGTCCGGCATTGAACTCGTCGCAATCGGCCTCCAGCCGGTCGACGTAATCCTGGGTGATGCGTAGCTCGTGCCCCCGGGCCGGTTCGTCGGCCCGGATCGGCGTGGCCAGGTCGGCCCCCAGATCGAACAGTTCGTTCTGGATCCGTCGGATCACCGTCGCGATCGGTCCCGCCGGTTCGCCGAGGGCGATGACCAGGCCCAATGCGGCATTGGTCTCATCGCAGTCGGCGTAGGCGACCAGCCGCGGATCGGTCTTGCGCACCCGACTGAAATCGGCAAGACCGGTCGTGCCGTCGTCCCCCGTGCGGGTGTAGATGCGGGTCAGGTGCACGGCCATTCGCCCAGCCTACGGCGGCGGGACGAACCGGCCCGCCGCACGCCCCTGGTCGGAGTTCGTGGCGGGTCGGCCCCGACGGTTACAGTGCCTGGCGTGGAACGCTTCCTGGTCACCGGTGGATCGCGCCTGTCGGGCACGGTCCGGGTGGCCGGGGCCAAGAACAGCGTGCTCAAGCTGATGGCCGCCGCGCTGCTGGTCGAGGGGACCACCGAGATCTCCAACTGCCCGCAGATCCTGGACGTGCCGCTGATGGCCGAAGTGCTGCGGGGGCTGGGAGCGCAGGTCACGCTCGACGGGGACACCGTCACCATCACCACACCCGCCGACCTGTCGTTCCACGCCGACTTCCCGGCGGTCGGCCGGTTGCGGGCGTCGGTGTGCGTGCTCGGGCCGCTGATGGGGCGATGCCGGCAGGCGCAGGTGGCCCTGCCCGGCGGGGACGCGATCGGGTCCCGCCCGCTGGACATGCACCAGTCGGGGCTGCGGGCCATGGGGGCCACCATGAGCATCGAGCACGGCAAGGTGGTCGGCTCGGCGTCCGCCCTGCACGGAGCAGTCATCGGACTGGACTTTCCCAGTGTCGGCGCGACCGAGAACATCCTGATGGCCGCGGTGCTGGCCCAGGGCACCACGGTCATCGACAACGCCGCGCGCGAGCCGGAGATCATCGACCTGGCGCAACTGCTCGAGCAGATGGGGGCCCGGATCGACGGCGCCGGCACGGCGACCATCACCATCGAGGGGGTCGACGGGCTGCATCCGACCAGCCACCGGACCGTCGGCGATCGGGTGGTCGGTGGCACCTGGGCCTACGCGGCAGCCATCACCCGCGGCTCGGTACGGGTCGAAGGCGTCGACCCGGCGTTCCTGACCGCCCCGCTCGAGCGGCTGAGCAGCGCCGGCGGACAGATCGAGACCGAGTCTGACGCGGTCACCGTGACCATGACCGAGCGGGCCAGGGCGGTCGACTTCATCACCATGCCCTACCCGGGCTTCCCGACCGATCTCCAGCCGATGGCGCTGGCCCTGGCGGCCGTCGCCGACGGTCATTCACTGATCACCGAGAACGTCTTCGAAGCGCGGTTCCGGTTCGTCGACGAGCTGATTCGGATGGGCGCAGACGCCCGCACCGACGGGCACCACGCTTCGCTGCGCGGCCGGGAACAGTTGTCCAGCGCTCCGGTCTGGGCGACCGACATCCGCGCGGGGGCGGGCCTGGTCCTGGCCGGTCTGGCCGCCGACGGGGTCACCGAGGTGCATGAGGTGTTCCACATCGACCGTGGCTACCCGCATTTCGTGGAGGACATGCAGAAGCTGGGCGGTCGGATCGAGCGAGCGGGCGCCGGCTCGCCGCAGTGAGCGTGGGCTGACCCGCTTCGGACACGTCGATCACGGTGCCGTTCACGTCAATTAGGGTGTCCGGGTGCGTGTGGTGGTCGCTCGGTGCTCGGTGGACTATGTCGGTCGGTTGACGGCCCATCTGGACCCGGCCGTCCGGTTGCTGATGGTCAAGGCGGACGGGTCGGTGCTGGTCCACGCGGACGGCGGCTCGTACAAGCCCCTGAACTGGATGTCGCCACCCTGCCGCCTCACCGAATCGAGCGGCCGATGGACGGTGGAGAACAAGGCCGGGGAACGGCTGCTGATCTCCCTGGAAGAGGTCCTGCACGATTCGACACACGACCTGGGGGCCGATCCGGGGCTGGTCAAGGACGGCGTCGAGGCGCATCTGCAAGCTCTGCTGGCCGACCACGTCGGCACATTGGGGACGGGGTGGACGCTGGTGCGCCGGGAGTTCCCGACGCCGATCGGTCCGGTCGACCTGATGTGTCGGGACGGCGGCCCGGTGATCGAGACGGTCGGCCCGGCCGACCCCGGCGTCGAGGCCGCCAAGGCGCGCGGGGACCAGTCGGCCGCCGGCGGGACTCCGGCCGGATACGTCGCGGTGGAGATCAAGCGCCGGGCAACGATCGACGCGGTCGAGCAGCTCACGCGGTACCTGGACTACCTGAACCGGGATCCGCTGCTGGCCCCGGTCAGCGGGGTGCTCGCCGCGCAGAGCATCGCGCCACAGGCCAGGACGTTGGCGCAGACCCGCGGCATCCGCTGCGTCGTCCTGGACTACGACTCGCTCCGCGGGATCGAGGTCGACGGAACGCTCTTCTGACGCACGAGCAACGACGCTGTTCGCGGTCGGCGGACGGGTGTGGGCGGGACCGGCCCGGCCGCTGCACTAGCCTGAACGGCGACCCGCCCGGGACTCGGACGGTGATCGGGCATGGTGACAGGACGATGGAGGTCTGGCGTGGACGTCAAGATCGGTGTGACGGACACCGGGCGTGAGCTGGTGGTGAGTTCGGCATCGGAGCCCGACGAGATCGAAGCGCTGGTTGCGGAGTCACTCAAGGACCCCAGCGGGACACTGGTGCTGGTGGACGAGAAGGGTCGTCGGATCATCGTCCCGTCGTCGCGCATCGGGTACGTGGAGATCGCCCCGGCCGACAGCAGACGGGTCGGGTTCAGCTATTCGCCCTGAGTGGAGTGCGGCCGGCCCGCGCCGGCCGCCGGAGGATTGTCCTGCCTCGGGAATCTGGAGATCCCGCGCCACATCAACGCCGACAGCAACTCGATCGCCTCGGCCCTGGACACGTTCGGCGACTGCTGGATCCAGTAGCGGGCACTGACCTGGGACAGCCCGACCATGCCGGAGGCGAGTAGCCGGGCCCGCTCGACGTCGACCCCGGTATCGGTGGTGATGGTGTCGGTGATCGCCGAGATGCACTTGTCCCACGCGTGTTCGACGATGTGCTCGACTTCCGGTTGGCCGCGCAGGTCCGATTCGAAGATCAGCCGGTAGGCCTCGCCGTTGTCCGCGACGAACGTGAAGTACGCGGCGACCGCGTTGTCGACCCGCACGTGGTTGTCCGTGGACGCCCGCAGCGCCTCGCGCACCAGTCGGACCAACTCATCCGCGGATTCGCCGAGCAGGGCCAGGTAGAGCTCGAGCTTGGACGGGAAGTGCTGGTAGAGCACGGGCTTGCTGACGCCGGCCTGGACCGCGATGTCGTCCATGGCGGCCGCGTGGTAGCCCTGGGCGACGAACACGGCCTTGGCCGCGGCCAGCAGCTGCGCCCGCCGGGCGGACTTGCTCAGCCGCGGCGTCACCCGCGTCGCGTCGGTCATTGCCTACCCGAGTCCCTTCTCGTCCACCCGCGCTCACCCTACGCGGCCGGCGGGGACCGTCCGGACCTCAGCGGCCGGGTCGAAGGGGCAGGTCCCCGTACTCGCCGATGACGATCGACGCCACCGCGTCCAGGGAGGTTCCGGACAGGTAGTTGGACTCCTGGTGGTGCAGCTTCAGATCGACGGCCTCGTTGCCTATTGCGCCCACCAGTGGGCCGAACGGGCCGCCGAACTCGACCGAAACGTCAGGGGCGTTGGACGGCACGTCGAGCACCTGGGCGCCGAAGTCGGCGTCGGCCGGATCGGGGCCGAACGGGGTGGGTTGGAGCGGGTTGAGCCCGAGGCCGTTCAGCACCCCGGCGAGCTCATCGGTCACACCCGTGGTGATCGGGTCGTCCTCGTGGGCGACCACCCACACATGTTCCGGCTCGAGGTCGGGATAGTCCGCCGCGGAGGCGACCTCGACGCCGGCCCCCGGCGACCCGAGCAGGACCAGGTCGTCGAAGCCGGCACCGCGCGCCGCGGCCGTGGACACCGTGGTCGATCCCATCGAAAAGCCCATCCCGACGAACCTGGCGTCCGCCGGCGCCCAGTGGCGGAACAGGGTCAGATCCTGCACCAACTGCTGTCCGCCGACCCTGGCGGCCCCGTCGTTCACCGCGGAGGCGACGTCGACCAGGGTGGCCGCCGGAGTCATGGGCGAGCCACCGACGCCGCCGAGCGGGACGTCGTAGCCGTACCAGGCGATCACGGCGGTGCGGTCCGAGGGGTCGAGCTGCTCGGACCGGTCGCGCAGGGCGACGGCGCTGCCGATCCCGTCGCTCATGGTTGTCGGTGAACTGGACACTCCGGGGGCCAGGGTGACGACGTTGTCCGCTCGGGTGATGTCGCCGACGCTGATGGCCGCTCGGCCCTGACCGGTCGCGCTCGCCGACTCGTAGACCAGCAACTGGGCCTGCCCGCCCTCGGCGCGGGCCTTGTCCAGCGCGGCCTGCACACCCCGGGCGGCCGTGAGGACGGCGAGGTCGCCGGACTGCAGGTCGACCGCCAGCCGGTCCAGGTTGTCCCGGTCGATCGCCTCCGGCGTGCTCGCCGGGTCGTCCGCGGCGAGCCCGGGGAAGGCGGCCGGCATGGTCGCCCGCAGCGTGTCCACGGCGGCCGCGGGGTCGTCCCGCAACGCCGAGGCCAGCGTGTGCAGTGCCGCCTCGTTGCGGGTCCGCAGTCGCCGGACGGCGTCGGCCAGCCCGGCGATCGCCCCCGTGACCGCCGGCAGCCGACCGTTGCCGGCCGCCCAGCCGAGCAGGTCCTCGCCCGGCGGCCACCCGGTGCCCACGATGCTGTCCTCGGTGCGCGCCAGTTCGGCCGGGCCGGAGGTTCTGGTCGAATCCAACGTGCTGATGACGTCGAGGGCGGCGTCGATCTGCCGGCCGATTACGTCCCGGGCCGCCGATCCCGCCTCGCGGTGGCGCTGGACCGCCTCGCGCGGGGCGGGACTGGACCACGCCTCGGCCAGGCCCGGCAGCGCGTGGGCCAGGCGTTCGGTGCCGTCGGCCAGGCTCCGCCGGACGGCCGCGGAGAGCTCGTGCCAGGCACGCAGGCCCTCGACGTCGACCGCGACGAGTTCGTCGACGGCCGCGACCGGGTCCTCATGCCCCAGCCGGCCGGCCACGTCGGCGATCGCCGCGCGGGTGAGGGACCCACCGGACGTCGTCACCGGTGGCCACCGATCGCCGAGTCCACGATCTCGAAGAACGAGGCCGTGGTCTGCATGGCGCCGGCCATCGTGTGGCTGCGCTCGGCGAGCCCGGAGGTGGCGTCCTGGCAACGGGAGAGCTGGCGGCCGACCGCGGCCACCACCACCCGGGCGATGTCGGAGCGGCCCAGGCTCCCGTCGGTCAGCGGGGAGGACTCGCGGTGGCCGGAGCCGGCGGCCGCGAACGCCGTGGCCGCCTGGTCGACAACGTCGGCGGCTCTCCTGATGGCCGTGCTGTCCACGGACAAGATGGGTTCTGTCATGACCGTCCTTCCCGATGAAGTGCCTCGTATCAGGTGAATCGTGACCTGGTTACGGTCGGGCGTCATCGGATTTGCCCCGGATGTGGAAGAAATTCGGACATGTGGACAACGGCCGGCCAGTGGCCGGCCGAAGAAGATCGGTCCGCCGGACGATCCGCGCCACACTGACGCCGTACCGGTGCCGGGGCAGTATGGAGCCATGACCTCGACCCCGTCCTGGCACGTCGCCGGGCCGCCGGTGCGCGACGAACTCGCAGACTGGACCACCGCGACCCTGGACGAGGCCGAGTTGGGTCCGATCCCCGGCTTGTCGGTCCCGGCGCCACCCGGGCGGACCCAGTTGATCCTGGGCGGCGGCGTGAATGTCCGCTGCGAACCCGGACCGGACGGATCGACACCCGCCTGGTACGTCCACGGGCTCGGCGGCTCGTCGACCGACTGGACCAGGCTGGCCGCCACGCTCGCGCCACGAGCGACCGGATACAGCCTCGATCTCCCGGGCAGCGGCCGATCGGATCCACCACCGGGCGGCCGGTACTCGCCCGAGGTGGACGCCCGGATCGTGGCCACCACGATCGAGCGGGTCTGCGGCGGTCCCGTCCATCTGGTCGGCAATTCCTACGGCGGTGTGGTGGCGACTCTGGTGGCCGCCAACTGGCCGCGGCTGGTCCGCACGCTGACGGTGCTCGCTCCAGCGGTGCCCGACCTGCGGCTGACCACCGATCGAGGCGCCGATCCTCGGCTGGGCGTGCTGCTGCTGCCCGGTACAGCCGCCCTCGCCTACCAACGGCTGGGTTCGATCGCGCCGATGGCGCGGGCCCGTGGGATGGGCGAACTCTGCTTCGGCCGGCCGGAACTGGTCACCGATCGCGACTACGCACTGGCGGCCCGTGAGCATGGCTGGCGGGCGCGGCTGCCTTGGGTGTTCGAGGCGACGATCGCCACCCTTCGTGGCCTGATGAGCTGGTACCTGCGGGCCGGTGACCGGTCGTTCGCCGCGGCGGCGGGTCGGGTCCGCGCGCCGACCCTGGTCATCTGGGGGAGCCGGGATCGCCTGGTGGACGTGCGGCTGTCCAGGCGGGCGGCGGCTGCCTACCCCACTTCGAGGCTGCTGGTGCTCGCGGGCTGTGGGCATGTGCCGCAGATGGAGGAACCCGAGTCGACCGCGCGCGCGATGATCGCGCACTGGCGCGATGCACGGGCCGCGGGCGTGGACACACCTGGCTCGATGATCGAGTGCACGCCGGGCGCGCCGTCCCGGCCGCTGTCACCGCCTGTGGCAACCTCGTAGCGTGACCTGGGATTCCGGCGCTCCCCGCCGGCCTGATGCCGGCGACGGGCCACCGGATGACGGCTCCGCGCACGACGGATCCCGGCGTCCCCGCGAGCGGCGTTCGGTGACCGGGCAGCCCGACGCCCCGTCGACAGGCGTCGGCCGAAGCCGTTCGTCGGGCGACCTGCCGCCACCGGCGGGCCGCTCTGGGATCTCCGCCCCCGCGTCATCTCCCTACCGGTCATCCCCGCCCAAGTCCTCATTCCCGTCATTCTCGTCGTCGCTGTCGTCGTCATCACTGTCGTCGTCATCACTGTGGGACGAGCGGGATTCGCCGTGGATCCACGCGGAGGCGGCGAGCCGCCCCCGTGCCCAGGCCGGCTCGCAGCACTCGACCGAAGTTCCGCGTTCTGGTCGGGACGACGGAATCGGGAGACGTACGACACCCCGGGCGGGTGCGTTGCCGCGCTCGACAGACCGGTCGATCGCCGAAACGGCGCCGGGTGCACCCGACGCGCGTGCCGGGTGGTCCACCGCGGCCGGGTCCGCTGGTTCGGCGCGACGGACGTCGCCGGCGACCGCTTCCCAAGGTGGTGGCCGCGCCGGCGACCGCGGTGTTGGTGGTGCTTCGCGGGCGCGTCGCGGCGACCCGACAGAGCGCCGAACCGGCAACGGTCAATCGGCATCCGGGCGGGCCCCGGCGGGCTCCGGGTCCCGGCGTCCGCCCGATCCGCCACGCTGGCCCTCCCGGCTGACGGGCGGCGGGAGCCGGTGGCGGCTGGTGACCATCAGCGTGCTGACGGTACTGACCCTGCTCGTCCTCGTGCAGACCACCGGCCGTTCCGAACCACCGGCACCGGCCGCCGCCCAGGAGCCCACCGGTCAGGGCACCGTCATCGGCTCGACCGCAGTTTCGGCAACCACCACCTCCGGGATCGCCACGACCGCCACCGTCCCCGATGACCCCCTCACCACCGGGCCGGTGCCCGACCCGAACATTCGCGACGCCGACGGCCATCCGGCCGGGTCCGTCGCCGCCGGGGCGCTCCCGGCGGGGGCCGACTTCGCGGCCACCGGCGGCGGTACCTGGCACGTGGTGCCGGGGACGGCGCCCGCCGTCGGTACCGGTGCCCGTGCACTGACCTACACCGTCGAGGTCGAGGACGGCCTGCCGGCGGACCTGGACACCCAGTTCGCGCAAGTGGTGGATGCGACGCTGGCGGACCCACGATCGTGGATCGGGGACGGTCAGGTGAGCTTCGCCAGGATCGACAACGGCGATCCGGACATCCGCATCTCGTTGACCAGCCAGTTGAGCACCCGAGCCCCGGCCAACTGCGGCTGGGACATCCCTCTGGAGGCGTCCTGCTTCAACGGATGGATGGATCGGGTGATGATCAACGATGCCCGGTGGGTCCGCGGCGCCATGTCCTACAGCGGTGACATCGACTCCTACCGGGCGTACGCGATCAATCACGAGATGGGGCATGCGCTGGGCAACCGGCACCAACCGTGCCCGGCCAACGGTGATCCGGCGCCTATCATGATGCAGCAGTCCTGGAGCACCTCGGACAACGACCTGGCGGTGCTGGATCCGCAGACGATCCCGGCCGACGGGAACGTGTGCGTGGCCAACCCGTACCCCTTCCCGAACGTGACCGCGGTGCCCACCCAGTCGCCGTCGCCAGCCGGCTGACCGAGCCGGCCATTGCCCGGCTCGGGATCCGTGGCCGAGCCGTCCGGGTGGGTCCGGGAAGATCTGCCGGCCGTTCGCCGTTGCTTCGAGGGCAGATGTGATCCGCGCGCAAGGAGAAGAACGTGACATTGCCAGCGCTGGTGGAGCCAGCCGAATCGTTGACCAAGACCGAGGTCGAGCGCTATTCGCGCCACCTGATCATTCCGGACGTGGGCATGATCGGTCAGAAGCGGCTGAAGAACGCGAAGGTTCTGGTGGTCGGTGCGGGCGGACTCGGCTCCCCGGCTCTGCTGTACCTGGCCGCAGCCGGCGTCGGCACGTTGGGCATTCTGGACTTCGACACTGTCGACGAGTCCAACCTGCAGCGCCAGGTGATTCA
Source organism: Nakamurella sp. (assembly GCA_036524715.1). Classification (GTDB taxonomy): domain Bacteria; phylum Actinomycetota; class Actinomycetes; order Mycobacteriales; family Nakamurellaceae; genus Nakamurella. The sequence goes on from DATDBV010000494.1 coordinate 9,645, forward strand.
CGGGCAGTCCGACATCGGCAAGTCCAAGGCGCTCTCGGCGGCCGAATCGATCGCCGAGGTCAACCCCTACGTGACGGTCAACCTGCACACCGAGCGGCTGGACTCGGGCAACGCCCTGGAGATCTTCGAGCCGTACGACCTGATCCTGGACGGCACCGACAACTTCGCGACCCGGTACCTGGTCAACGACGCCTGCGTGCTGCTGGGTAAGCCGTACGTATGGGGCTCGATCTTCCGGTTCGAGGGCCAGGTCAGCGTGTTCTGGGCCGAGTACGGTCCGCAATACCGCGACCTGTACCCCGAGCCGCCACCACCGGGGATGGTGCCCTCGTGCGCCGAGGGTGGCGTCCTGGGTGTGCTGTGCGCCTCGATCGGATCGGTCATGGTCACCGAGGCGATCAAGCTGATCACGGGAATCGGCGAGCCGCTGCTGGGCCGGTTGATGGTCTACGACGCGCTGGAGATGACCTACCGGACCGTCAAGATCCGCAAGGATCCGGCCGGCGAGCCGATCACCGGGCTGATCGACTACGACGCCTTCTGCGGCACGTTGACCGATGAGGCGGCCGAGGCCGCCGCGAACCACACCATATCGGCTCGCGACCTGAAGGCCAGGATGGACGCGGGGGAGGATTTCCTGCTGGTCGACGTGCGCGAGCAGAACGAGTACGAGATCGTCTCGATCCCGGGTTCGGTGCTGATCCCCAAGGGCGACATCATCTCCGGCGAGGCGCTGTCCTCGCTGCCGATCGACAGGCCGCTCGTGCTGCACTGCAAGTCGGGAGCGCGGTCGGCCGAGGCGTTGGCCGTGCTGCACAAGGCCGGCTTCGGCGACGCCGTGCACGTCGGTGGCGGGGTGCTGGCCTGGATCAAGCAGGTCGACCAGAGCCTGCCCACCTACTGACCCGATCGACGGGTGCGCGGATCGGCGAAACGGCGCGCGGTACGCCGTTCCGCGGCACCGGCCCGGTACGGTCGGTTGGTGATCGCGCGACCGGATGATCTGCACTCCGGTGGTGTCCCGCCGACCGTCGGCCGCCGGCTGAACGCCGTGCTGCCGGCCGCGTCCACCCGACCTCCGGATCACGTCATGACCGCCTTCAGCGCGACCGCGGCCGAACTGGAACCGATGTCCGGCGGCCGGGGCCGGACATGGCGGGCCGGGAACACGGTGATCAGGCCGGTCGACGATCCGGCCGAGGCCAGTTGGCTCGCATCGGTGTTCGAGCAACGACCGGTACCGGGGGTCCGGATCGCTCGACCAACCCGGTCCACCGACGGCCGGTGGGTGGTGTCCGGATGGACTGCGCACCGATTCGTGTCGGGCCGCGCCGAGCCGCGATTCGACGAGCAGAGGCAGGCGGGCCAGGCCCTGCACCGGGCGATCGCCGACGTGCCAGAGCCTCGCTTCCTGCGGGAGCGTGACGATCTGTACAGCTGGGCCGACCGCCTGGCCTGGGGTGAGGTGCTGGACCCCGAGGGTCGGCTCGGCCTTGGTCATGGGGCGACCGTCTACCGCCAGCTCGCCGCCTCCCGCCGGCCCGTGACGGCGCCGAGCCAGATCGTGCACGGCGATCTGCACGGCAACGTGCTCTTCGCCGGGAACGCCGCGCCCGCAGTGATCGATGTGACGCCGTACTGGCGGCCGGTCGGCTGGGCGATCGGCGTGCTCGCCGTCGACGCGGTCGCCTGGGGCGGCGCACCGATCGAGATTCTCGGCGAGTGGTCGGACGGTCCGGATTGGTCCCAATTGGTGCGACGTGCTGTGCTCTTCCGGCTGGCGGTGAGCCTGGCCCACCCGCGCACGCCGCCGAACGACGTCGTCGCCATGCTGTCGACGGCCGAACGCTTCGACCGATTCCTGCGGTGATCCCGGCGGATCGGTGTCAGGCGACCGCATGGCCGTCGCGACCGTCGAACTCGTCACCGTCGAACTCGTCACCGTCGAGCCCTTCGGGCGGCATCAGCAGGCCGTCGAGGACATCCGGGGGCAGTCCTGCCGACATGGTCGCGAGCAGCAGATGGATCAGGTTGTTCTCCGGTTCGACCAGCAGGCACCGGTCGGCGCTGACCTGAGCCAGCGCGCCTTCGCCGTGCCGGTACGCGATCGCGCTCAATACCGCGCAGATGCCGGCGGCCTGGTCGTCCGGCGTCCAGGTTGCGCAGGAGATCAGCATCGCCAGCCAGGTCCGGTCAAGTGCGAAGATGCCCCGGACGAGCACCCCGTCACGGATCGGTATTTGCCGGCAGGCCACCGCCAGTTCCGCGGCCAGCTCGACGTCCACCGTGCCCGTGTCGTTCACCTCGGCCAGCGCGCAGTCGATCACCCGGATGATCCGTTCGGGCAGCATCTTGACCCGCGAGGGTCCGTCGAGACCGTTGATGCCGAGTCCGAGCATGCGGTCCGGCGGGTCGGCCGTGTCGGGCAGCCTGGCACCGTGCCCCTGCGTCACTGCGGCGATCGCCCGCTCGGCCACCCGACGGCGAGGTCCTCGGGGCCCGGCGATCGACGCTCGGAGCTGCTCCCGGTCGGCCAGGACCACCCGGCCCGCCAGGGCGTTCTCCGCGGCCAGCGCCCGGACGGTGGGATCGTCGTCACCGGGCAACGGGAAACCTTCGGTCAGTCGCAGTGGGCGGGCCGACGGTGCCTCCCACACCCGCCCGGCGTGCACGATCAGCACGGACATCACCCCGATCCCGGCGTGGACGAGCTCGGCCACCAGGGCGTCGACGATCGCCGGTCGCCGACGGCGACGCGGGTAACACAGCACGGCGACGCGATCGGCATGGGTGAGCGCGGTGCCGGTGAGGTAACAAACGAGTCCCGGGTCACGCCCGCGGGGCAGGTCGACCCGGGCGACCGGCCCGAGCACGCACCGATCGCCGGTGAAGCACGCCAGCACGAGGCTGTCGGTCGGGTGGAAGCCCAGCGTGTTCGCGGCGACCGCGAGCAGTCCACCGGGGTCGTTGATTCTGATGCGGGGGTCCCCGCAATGATCGTCCATGACCACACGCTGGCCTGCCCACACGTCAACGGCCAGAGGTTCGTCCCGGTTGTGGATGAAAATCGGACATGTGGACAAACTCTGGGTCAGTCGTCCCGGCCCGGCGCAGACCGCCAGCGGTACCGGCGCAGGTCCACCCGCCCACCCGTGGCCAGCACTCCCTCCGCCCGCAGCCGGGCCAGTTGCTCCTCGACCAGGTGCGGCGCGGGGGTGCCGTCGCTGCGTAACACCCGGTGCCATGGTGTGTCCTCGTCGGCCAGGTTGGCCAGCACAAAACCGGCGAGCCGAGGCGACCGGCTGCCGGCGCGAGCGGCTACGTCGCCGTAGGTGGCGACGCGCCCGGACGGGATCGCGGCGACCACGTCCAGCATCCGCTTGGCCAGTTCCATGTCCACCCCGACAGTGTGGACCGTGCCACCGCCGGACGATCGGATGTCGCGCAACGGCACTGTCGGTGGCTCGTGATGGGATCGGTGCATGACGTCCAGCCAGCTGCTCGCCCCGGCCAATGCGGCCCACGCGGCCCACGCGGCCGGCGGGACCGCGGCGGATCTGCGCCTGCGCCGGCCGGGTCCGCCCGCGCCCGTGCGGCCGACACCTGCGCAGCGAGCGGTCATCGAGCACGCCGGCCGCCGGCTGCGGGTCCTCGCCGGGCCCGGCACGGGCAAGACGGCGACGCTGGTCGAGGCCGTCGCGCAGCGGATCACCGATCGTGGTGTGTCGCCCGGCCAGATCCTGGTGCTGACGTTCTCCCGCCGCGCGGCCGCCGAGTTGACCTCGCGGATCACCCGACGACTCGGGATCACCACCCGCGAACCGCTCGTGCGGACCTTGCACGGGTACGCGTTCGGCCTGCTGCGCCGGCAGGCGGCACGGTCCGGCGACACGCTTCCGCGGTTGCTCGCGGCCGGCGAGTCCGACCATGTGGTCCGTGAGTTGCTGGCCGGCCACCGGGACGACGGCGGCGGCGGGTGGCCGACCGCCCTGCGGCCGGCGCTGGGTTCGCCGACCTTCGCGGCCGAACTCCGGGACCTGTTGCTACGCACCGCCGAGCGAGGAATCGGCCCGGGCCGGCTGGCCGAGCTCGGCCGGCGGCGCCGGCGCCCGGAGTGGCAGGCGGCGGCGCGGTTCGCCCGTGAGTACCAGGACGTCGCCGACCTGCGGCAGGGAACGGCGGGGCTGGGTCCGGCTCTCGACCAGGCCGAGCTGACCCGGGCGGCCCTGGCCCTGCTCACCGACGACGAGGTGCTGGCCGACGAGCAGGCGCGGCTGCGCCGGCTGTTCGTCGACGAATACCAGGATGTGGACCCGGCTCAGGCCAGGCTCATCGAGCGGCTGGCGTCGGGTGCCGACGAGTTCGTCGTGGTCGGCGATCCCGACCAGTCGATCTACGCCTTCCGTGGCTCCCAGCCCGGAGCGATGCGGGCCGTGCAGGTCGATGCCACGGTCGCCCTCACCGTTTCGCACCGCCTCGCGCCCACGTTGCTGACCGCCACCCGACGCGTCGCCGGGGCATTGCCCGGCGGCTGGCCGCATCGTGAGCTCGTTACCGCCGACCCTGACCCCGACCCTGAGGCCGACCACCCGCCTGCAGCTCGACCGACGGGCGACCTGCTGGTGCGGACTCTACCCACGGCCGCCAGCGAGGCCGCGTTCATCGCCGACGAGCTGCGTCGCGCGCACCTGCAGGCCGGTGTCCCGTGGTCGCGGATGGCCGTCCTGGTCCGCTCGCCCGCCGCCGACCTGCCGATCGTCCGGCGGGGCTTGGCCGCGGCCGGCGTGCCGTGCGCCGGCGGGCCCGTGGATCCGGGCGCCGACGATCCCGTCGTCCGCGCGATCATCACGCTGCTGCGATGCGGCCTGGATCCCGCGAGGTTGACCGGGGAGCAGGCGGTCGAACTGATGGCGGCCCCCGGGATCTGCATGGACGGCGACGCATTGCGGCGATTGCGGCGTCGGCTGCGCGCCGCGCATCCGGTCACCGCCGGTCCGACCGCCGACCTGGTGGCTGCCGCCCTGCTGGGTGCGCCGATGCCCGATGATCTGCCGGACGACCTGCGGGATCCGGTGCTGGCGGTGCGGTCACTGTTGGCGACGGTGTCGGCGGCGGCCGACGACCCCGATCCGCGGGTGCCGCTGTGGCGGGTCTGGCAGCGTCTGGGCCTGGCCGAGGACCTGCTGGCGGCCAGCCTTCGCGGCGGACGCGCAGGCCAGCGGGCCGACCGCACCCTGGACGCCGTGCTCGGTCTGTTCGATGCGGCCGGCGAGCTGGCCGAACGACTCCCGTACGCGGGGGTTCGGGCGTTCCTGGCAGAGGCGACGGACCGACGGATCGCCACGGACGCGGCCGCCGACCGCGGCCACGGCGGGCAGGGGGTGGCTTTGCTGTCCGCCCACGCCGCGAAGGGCCTGGAGTGGGACGTGGTCTGCCTGCCCGGGGTGAGCGAGGGTCGCTGGCCAGTGGTTCGCCGGACCCAGAGCCTGCTCGGCCTGGACGAGTTGCTCGATGCCGAGGACGGGATCGCGGCCGGCGGCGCCGCCCGCGGGGCCGAGGTGTTGAACGAGGAGCGGCGCCTGTTCTACGTGGCCACGACCCGGGCTCGTCGCCGGTTGGTCGCCACGTCGGTGTCCGATCAGGACACGTTGCCGAGCCGGTTCCTGACCGAGTTGGCGGGGTCGACGGAGCTGCCGCACGGTTGGCCCGAGCAGGGCGACGGTTTGCCCCGTCGCAGCCTGCTGCTGGCTCACCTCGTCGCCGACCTCCGCCGGGCGGTCACCGACCCCGCAGTGCCGGAGCCGACCGCGACCGCGGCTGCCCGGCAGCTGGCCCGGCTGGCCGCCGCCGGGGTGGACGGCGCGCACCCCCGCGACTGGTACGGCCTGTCCGGCCTGTCGAGCGCCGCGCCCCCCGTCGAGGCGGGCGCTGCGGTCACCCTGTCGCCGTCGACGGTGGAGTCACTCATCCGGTGCCCGCTCCGAGCGGTCCTGGAGCGGCGCGGGGCCCGGTCCGGAGGCAGTCAGCAGCAGATCGAGGGCATCGTGATGCACGCGCTGGTGGACGGGCTGGCTCGGGGCGTGTCCCGGGCGGATCTGGTCGCCGAGACGGAGCGGTTCCTGGCCGGACAGACGAACCTTCCGCCGTGGCTCGTCGCGCGCACCCGGCGGTCCCTGGAGGCGATGCTCACCGCGGCCCGGACCTGGATGGCCGAACTCCCCGACGGGCGTCGTTCGGTGGCCACCGAGGCGCAGCTCTCGGCCTGGTTGCCCCGCACCGACCTGGGATCGACGGGTGCGCCTTGCGCGGCTGAGGATGGGGCGTCGAGGGAGGGCTCGTCCGAGGCCGGGCCGAGCGCGACAGCTGCCGGCCCGCCGGACGCGCTCGACCGCAGGGACGGCACGTTCCGACCGGTCAAGGTGAACGGCCGGGCCGATCGTGTCGACCGGGCGCCGGACGGCAGCCTGATCATCGTCGACTTCAAGACCGGTGCCACCGTGCCGTCCAGGGCCGCCGTCGAGCAGAACGCCCAGCTGGCCGTGTACCAGCTGGTGCTCCGGTTGGGCGCCGGTCGGTCCCTGATCGCGGACGGTGACGCCGACCGGGACGGTGACGCCGGCCCCCCCGGCGGCGCCGAACTGGTGTACCTGCGGTCCGGCGCCCCGACTGTCCGCCACCAGCCGCCGCTGGACGACGCGGACGCGCAGGCCTGGGTTCAGGAGCTGCGGGCGGCCGCCGAATGGCTCGCCGCGCCGACCAGCGTCGCCCTGGAGAACCGCTCGTGCGAGCGGTGCCCGGTCCGATCGAGCTGTCCGTTGCAACCCTCGGGTCGGCAGGTGACCCGATGATCACCGCGATCGGCCTGGCCGCCGAACTGGGTCTGCCGGCGCCGACCGCCGAGCAGGCTGCGGTGATCGAGGCCCCGCTCGGACCGGGCCTGGTGGTCGCCGGGGCCGGCTCCGGCAAGACCGAGACCATGGCGGCCCGGGTGGTCTACCTGGTCGCAACCGGCCGGGTCCGGCCCGAGCAGGTGCTCGGCCTGACCTTCACCCGCAAGGCCGCCGCGGCGCTCGCCCAGCGGATCCGCAAGCGACTTGCGATGCTCGCGACGCTCGAGCCCCGGTTCGGTGCGCCCGACATTCCGGCAGGTGACCCGGATGTCGGCACCTACCACGCGTTCGGGGGCCGGCTCATCGCCGATTTCGGCCCACTGGCCGGGATCGAGCCGGCCGCTCGGGTGCTGACCCCGACCGGTGCCTGGCAGCTCGCCCGGCGGGTGGTCGGCCGCTGGGACGGCGACCTGCTGACCGATTTGGGTCCGGATCAGGTGACCGAGCGGTTGCTCGCGATCTCGTCCGCCCTGGCCGACCATCTGACCGACGTCGACCTGCTGTCCGACGAGCTCGCCACGGTGCTGGATCGGCTGCGCTCGGCGCCGCCCGGACCGCGGCAACGGGCCACCCTGCACAGCGGATTGGCCGGTCACGTCAAGCGGCTGCAGGACCGGCAGTGGATCCTGCCGCTGGTCCAGGCCTACGTGCGGGCCAAGCGCGAGCAGGGGGTGGTCGACTTCGCCGACCAGATGCAGATCGCCGCCTCCCTGGTCCGCGACCACCCGCGGATCGCCACCGCTCTGCGGGACCGCTACCGGGTGGTGCTGCTCGACGAGTACCAGGACACCGGACACGCCCAGCGGGTGATCCTGCGCACGCTGTTCGGCGACGCGGGCTCCACCGATGACCCGGTCGATGCCGATCGCCGCGGCGCCGGTGGACGCGCGGCCGGCCGTCGGGGACACCCGGTGACTGCGGTCGGCGACCCGGTTCAGTCCATCTACTCCTGGCGCGGCGCGTCCGCCTCGAACCTGCCGCGGTTCGTCACCGATTTCCCGCTGGCCCCGGGGCGGCCATCGGGGGTCAAACCGCTGCTGACCAGCTTCCGCAATCCGGTTGCGGTCCTGGCGCTGGCGAACGAGGTCTCCCGGCCCGTCCGCCAAGGTGGACGCGCCGTCGCGGTGGGGGAGCTGCGGCCGACGCCCACCGCCGGGCCGGGCCGGGTCAGGTACGGACTGTTTCCTACCGCGGCGCAGGAGAACGCGTGGTTGGCGAACGCCATCGCCGGATACTGGCGGGAGGCCATGGACGGGTCCGGGTCGACCGGCGGGTCGGTGCCGCCGACCACCGCGGTGCTGGTCCGGCGCCGCGGCGACATGGCCGACACCGCCGACGCGCTGCGGGCCGCCGGTCTGCCGGTGGAGGTGGTCGGACTCGGCGGGCTGCTGGACGAACCGGAGGTCGCCGACCTGGTGGCCACCTTGCGGGTGCTGGTCGATCCGACCGCCGGCCCGGCGGCGATGCGCCTGCTGACCGGAGCGCGTTGGCAACTGGGCGCGGCGGACCTGGAGGCGCTGGCCCGGCGCGCCCGGGAACTGGCCGGTCCGGCGCGTCCGTCGGACGGCGTCAGTGCGATCGCGGTTGACGCGCCAGGTGTCGCGCCCGCCGCCGCGAGTGGCGCCGCCGATGCACCTGCCACCACCACCACCACCACCACCACCACCGCCGCCACCGCAGCCACCGCCGCGGTCCGATCGGCGGTCGCCGCGGCGCTGCCGGTCGAGGACATCGACGTCTGGTCGCTGGTCGACGCCGCCGCCGATCTCGGACCGGCGCAGGCCTATTCGGCCGAGGGTCACCGGCGGCTCGGTCGGTTCGCCACCCAGCTCACTCGGCTGCGGGGGCGGCTGAGCCAGCCGCTCCCCGATCTGGTCGCTGATCTGGAACGGGCCTGCCTGCTCGACGTGGAGTCGCTGGTCGCCGGCGCCGTCGGGCGCGCGCATCTGGACGCGTTCGCGGCGGTGGTTGCCGAGGTCGCGGCGACCGGCGCGGGACCGAAAGAGCTGCTGGAGTATCTGGACGCCGCCGCCGAACGCGAGGACGGCCTCACCCCGGGGGAGGTGCCCCAATCCTCCGGCCGGGTCCAGGTCCTGACGGTGCACGCCGCCAAGGGACTGGAATGGGAGATCGTTGCGGTGCCTCACCTGACCGACGGGGTCTTCCCGATCAACCGGGGCAGCACCTGGCTGGGAGACCCCGCTCAGCTGCCCCCACAGATCCGGGGCGACCGTGACGACCTGCCGCAACTGGCACTGCCCGTCGATGGCACTCAGAAGGATCTCGCCGATGCCCTGGCCGCGCATGCCGCGGAGTTCGCCGAGCTTCGGCTGACCGAGGAACGGCGGCTGCTCTACGTCGCGCTGACCAGGACCGAACACACATTGCTGTTCTCCGGACACCATTGGGGGCCGGGGACCGCCAAACCCGCCGGGCCCAGCGAGTTCCTGCTCGAATGTGCCGCGTTGGCCCAGCCGTTCGCCGAGCCCGACGGGTGGGCGCCCTCGCCGGATCCCGCGGATCCCGCGGTCATGGTTCCGCGGACCGCCCGGTGGCCGATCGACCCGCTCGGCGGGCGCCGGCCGGCGGTGGCTGCCGGTGCGGATCGGGTCCTGGCCGCGCTGGCCGACCTGGCGCACCCCGACCTGGCGCATCCTGCCGACCTGGCGCACCCCGACCTGGCGCATCCTGCCGACCTGGCGCACCCGGCCGACCTGGCGCACCCGGCCGACCCGGTCGACGGCGCCGCGCTCCACTCGGGGCAGGTCCGGGCGCCGGCCGAAGATCCGTTCGGCTGGGCGTCGGACGTCACCACCCTGCTGGCCGAACGATCCGCACGCACCCGGGGGGTCCGGGAGGTCGAGCTGCCGGGGACGATCACCGTGACGTCACTGGTGGAACTGGCCGACGACCCGGCCGAGCTCGCCCGCCGACTCAGCCGTCCGGTCCCGACCGAGTCGTCCGGCAGGTTGCGCCGGGGCAGCGACTTCCACGCCTGGCTGGAGCGCCGATACCGGGGGGACGCACTGCTGGATCTTTCCGACCTGCCGGGTGCCGGTGACGCCTGGGTGGCCTCCGATGAGGAGCTGGAAGGACTCAAGCGCCGGTTCCTGACCTCCGTGTGGGCCGACCGGATCCCCGTTGACGTCGAGGTTCCGTTTGCCGGGAGGATCGCGGGCCTGGGCGTCCGCGGGCGAGTGGACGCGATCTTCGCCGACGACGACGGCGGTGTCACCGTGGTCGACTGGAAGACCGGGCGGACCCCGGTGCGAGACGATGCGGCCGCGGTGCAGCTGGCCTGCTATCGGATCGCGATCGCCGAACTTCTCGACGTGCCCTTGGCCAGGGTTCGGGCCGCGTTCCATTACGTCCGTTCCGGCGTCACCGTGTCGCCGGCGAATCTGCTGGAGGCCGACGGGATCGCCGCCCTGATCGCGCGGAACACGCTCGAACCGGCCCCCCAGCCGTGACCGGGACCGCCCATCCGGCCGTCGTGCTGCGGGGGCGGCCGCTACCCGACGACCGGGCTGCGGTGATGGCCATCGTGAACCGGACACCGGATTCCTTCTTCGACGCCGGAGCCACGTTTGCCGAGTCGGCCGCGATGGACGCGGTGAGTCGCGCGGTCGACGAAGGCGCGGACCTGGTCGACATCGGCGGGGTCAAGGCCGGGGTCGGACCCGTGGTGACCGAAGCGGCGGAGATCGAGCGGGTCGTGCCGTTCGTCGCCCGCGTTCGTGACCGGTTCCCGGACCTGCCGATCAGTGTCGACACCTGGCGCGCCGGCGTCGGCGCGGCCGCGTGCGAGGCCGGCGCCGACCTGATCAACGACACCTGGGCCGGCGCCGACCCGAATCTGGCCGAGGTTGCCGCCCGGTTCGGCGCCGGCATCGTCTGCTCGCACACCGGGGGAGCGGCCCCCCGAACGAACCCCTATCGGGTGAGCTATCCGGACGTGGTGGCCGCGGTCATCGAGCAGACCACGGCGGCCGCCGAGCGGATGGTGGCCCTCGGGGTGCCCCGGGCGGGTGTGCTCATCGACCCCACCCACGACTTCGGTAAGAACACCTGGCACAGCCTGGAACTGGTGCACCGCACCGGTGAACTGGTGGCCACCGGCTGGCCGGTCCTGATGGCCCTGTCGAACAAGGACTTCGTCGGGGAGACCCTGGACCTGCCGGTCGACCAGCGGCTCGAAGGAACGCTGGCCGCGACCGCGATCGCCGCATGGCTGGGCGCCGCCGTCGTCCGCGCCCACCAGGTGCGGGCGACCCGGCGGGTCGTGGACATGGCTGCCGCCGTCGCCGGAACCCGGGCACCGCGCGCCCCCCGCCGTGGTCTGGTGTGACCGGACCGGCCGACCGGGACGCTGGCCGGACCGGCTCCGCGGCAGTGTCGGAGCGCCGTGGCACCATCGTGTCGTGAGCGAGCGTCAGCGAGTGAATCACCGGCACCGGCACCGGCAGCGACAGGGGACCGGCGGTGCGGCGTCGTGACCGCGGTTCTGCAGTACCTGGTGATCGCCGCGGTGATCGGCGGCATCGTCTTCGCGCTCGCGGTGTTCCTGTTCGGCCGGGGCGAGCAGTTGGCCGCGCTGCCGCCCCGCACGTCCCCGACCGAACTTCCCGACGAGGGGATGACCGGGCAGGAGGTGCGCTCGGTCCGGTTCGCGATGGCCTGGCGGGGTTACCGGATGAGCGACGTCGACTGGGCGCTGGAACGCTTGGCCACCGAACTCGATTCGGTGCGCGCCGAGCTCGCGCGGCGATCGCCCGTGACCGTCGGGGTCGTCCAGGACGACCTGGCCGAACGGCGGGCCGGGTCCGACCAGGGCGAGGCGCCGTCCGTCGATGGACCCGGATTCGGCTCGGTGCCCGGCACATCCGCGGAACGGGAATGACCGTCCAGGTGCGCGCCAGCGTGGACCTGGTGGGTGTCCCGCCGGAGCGGGCCTTCGCGGCGATGGTCGACCTCGCCGCGCAGCAACGCTGGATGATCGCGACCAGGCTCTTTCCGGTCGAGTCGACTGCGCCGGTGCCGCAGGTCGGCTCGCGGGTGGCGGCGTTTTCGGGGGTGTGCGGTCTCGGGTTCCTGGACACGATGACCGTGACCGTCTACGACCCGCCGCAGCGTTGGGTCGTCGCCAAGGACGGCCGGCTGCTGCGGGGCGTCGGCACCATGCAGGTCGACCCTCTGCCCGGCGGCAGTCGCGCGACCTGGATGAACGAACTGGACCCGCCGTTCGGCGCGCTTGGCCGGCTGGGCGCCCGGCTTGGCCGGCCGGTCGCCGCAGCGGTCTTGCGGGCCTGCCTGCGCCGGCTGGCCCGCCAGTTGCGCTCGGGTGCGCTGCCACTTGACGCGGCCGACCACGGGCTCGTTGGGGCAGAGCGCGGGCTCGGCGCCGCAGACCGCGCACTCGGCCGCGCCGGACGCGACGGAAGGGTGGACCAGTGACCACGGAGGCCATCACCGAAACCGGACTGTCGGTCGACGACAAGGGCCGGGCCCGCTGCTGGTGGGGCGCGAGTGCCCCCGAGTATGTCGAGTACCACGACGGTGAGTGGGGGGTGCCGCTGCACGGTGACGACGCGCTGTTCGAGCGTCTGTGCCTGGAGGCCTTCCAATCGGGCCTGAGCTGGCTGACCATCCTGCGCAAGCGGCCGGCGTTCCGGCTGGCGTTCGACGACTTCCGGATCGAGCGGGTGGCTGAGTTCGGCGAGTCCGACGTGGCCCGGCTGATGGCCGATGCCTCTATCGTCCGCAACCGCGCCAAGATCGCCGCCTCGATCCAGAACGCGCGGGCGGCCATGGCCCTCGAAGGCAGCCTGGACGAGTTGCTGTGGTCGTTCGCGCCGTCTGCGCGCGACCGGCCGACGTCGATGGCGGACATCGTCGCGGTCACGCCGGAATCGACGGCGATGGCCAAGGAACTCAAGCGCCGCGGGTTCACGTTTATCGGGCCCATCACCGCCTACGCGCTGATGCAGGCGACCGGCATGGTCGACGATCACCTGGCCGGGTGTTGGCGGGCCGTCGGCTGACCGATCCCAGCGAGCCGGGCGGCGCACATGCACGCAACGACTAGCGCTTCCCAGCGGCCATGGCCCGCTTGCCCCGAGGGCGCAACGGCGCGGGCCGGCTGGGTACGGCGGCCTCGGCGGGGCCATCGTTCTCGGCGACCGCGGGCGCTTCGGCAGCCGGATCCGCGTCGGACCGAACCGCCGAGTTCCCGGCTTCGTCCGGTTCGACGGTGGGCGCGTCCGCGGAGTCGGGGTCGGACTCGGAATCGTCGTCCGTTGGGGTGTTGATCACCGCCACCCCCGAGTCGAGGTCGATCCGCAGGTCGCCGTCGCGGGCGTTGCCCTCCTCCTCGCGACGCGCCGCCTTGGCTCGACGTTCCTCCAGTTCGTGGCGCATGCCGGGGTTGAACAACGCGCCCAGTTCACCCATCGGTCCCACCCGACAAGGCTACGGCACGAGGGCCGACCGGGGTCGGCGAATCGGCTTGATCCGCGCGATCGGTCAGCGCCCGGTGAAGCGTGGCGGTCGCTTCTCGACGAAGGCGGCCACCGCCTCGTGGTGATCGGCCGAGGCGAAACAGGCGGACTGGGCACGGTCCTCGAAGTCCAGCGTCGACTCCAGATCGGACTGCTCTCCGTGCTGCAACGATGCCTTGATCCAGCCGAATGCCGTCGTCGGACCTGCCGCAAGCCGCCCGGCCAGATCGCCGACCGCGGCGACCAGGTCCGCGTCGTCGACGACCTGGTCGACCATGCCGATGCGCAGGGCCTCGGTGGCGTCCACCTTCTCGCCGAGCAACATCATGCGGGACGCCCGGCCGTGCCCGACCAGCCGCGGCAAGAGGAAGGAAGCGCCGGTGTCGGCCGACAGGGCCACACCGGCGAACGCCATGGAGAAGGTGGCGGACGTCGCCGCCACCCGCAGGTCGCAGGCGAAGGCCAGGCCCGCGCCGGCTCCCGCGGCCGGGCCGTTGACCGCCGCGATCACCGGCTTGCGCATGCCGGTCACGGACCGGACCAGGGGGTTGTAGAAACCGCTGACCGTCTGGCCGACCCGCTCGTCGCCCGCCGCCACCAGGGCGAGGTGCTCCTTGAGGTCCTGCCCGGCGCAGAACGCGCGGCCCGCCCCGGTGATCACCACCGCCCGCACCGCAGGGTTTGTCGCCGCTTGGTCGAGCGCGGCCAGCAGAGCACCCTTGAGGGCGAGGTCGAACGAGTTGAACGCGGCGGGCCGGTTCAGGGTCAGCGTGCGGACCGCCCCGTCGTCGGCCACCGTGACCGGGTCATCCGGCGGATCGGTCGGTCCCGACGTCCCCGGCAACGAGGGTGTCATCTTGAAATCCTTCCGCCTCGGCCGCGCACGGCCCGAGATCGAAGTCCGATCGGCCGCCCGAGCAGCAGACACGGTGTCCGGGCGGTCGACCTGGTTTCGGCCCAGCGCCCATCATGGGGGAGAATGGACCGTCCGCGAATGACGCGGAAGGTCGGCGGGTCGTTTCCAGGCCCGACCCGGGCGCAGAATTCTGGTGAGTGTTGGAGGGAGTCGCACATGGCGGCCATGAAGCCCCGGACCGGGGATGGTCCTCTCGAAGTGACCAAGGAGGGCCGCGGGATCGTCATGCGCGTGCCGTTGGAGGGTGGCGGACGCCTGGTCGTCGAGATCTCGGCCGACGAGGCCTCCGCGTTGGGCGACGCGCTCAAGGCCGTCGTCGTCAAGTAGCCCCGATCCGAGTCAAGTAGCCCCGATCCGATAAGTCGACCCGCCCGGGTCCCGTGTCCCACCAGGACGACGGACCCGGGCGGTCGCATGTTCGGGCTCAGCCGGCGGCCAGGACCCGCCGGTACAGGTCCACCGTCTGCTCCGCGATGGCGGTCCAGGAGAATTCGTCGACGGCCCGATCGCGCCCTGCCTGTCCGTAAGCGGCGGCCCGCGCCGGGTCGCGGACCAGGTCGTTCACCGCGGTCGCCAGGTCGTGCTCGAAGGCCTCCCCCTGCGCCGCGTCGTAGTGCACCAGCAGGCCGGTCTCGCCGTTGTCGACCACCTCGGGAATGCCGCCGACGTCGCTGGCCACGACCGCCGCGCCGCAGGCCATGGCCTCCAGGTTGACGATGCCCAGCGGTTCGTACACGGAGGGGCAGACGAACACCGTCGAGGCGGACAACACCTGCTTGACCTCGGGCAGGGTCAGCATCCCGTCGAACCAGAACACTCCCGGCCGCTGCGCCTGCAGCTTGCCGATCGCCTCCGCGGTCTCCGCGGCGATCTCCGGGGTGTCCGGGGCGCCGGCGCAGAGCACCAGCTGCACCCCCGGATCGAGGTGGTGGGTGGCCGCGACCAGATGGCCGACCCCCTTCTGCCGGGTGATCCGGCCGACGAACGAGGCGATCGGCGCGTCCAGGTCCACGCCCTTGTCCACCAGCAGCGATCGCTCCGCCGAGTGCTGGTAGATGTCGGTGTCGATGCCGTTGCGGATGACGTGCACCTTGGCGGGCTCCAGCGCCGGGTAGCTCTCCAGGATCCCCCCACGCATCCCGCTGGACACCGAGATGATCGCGTCGGCCGCCTCGTAGGCGGTCCTCTCCGCCCACGACGACACCCGGTACCCGCCGCCGAGCTGTTCGGCCTTCCACGGCCGGTGCGGCTCCAGTGAGTGGGCGGTGACCACGTGCGGCACGCCGTGCAGCAGCTTCCCGATGTGTCCGGCCATGTTGGCGTACCAGGTGTGCGAGTGCAGCAGTTCGACGCCGCCGGTCGCCGCGACCATGGACAGGTCGACCGACAACGTGGTCAGCGCGGCGTTGGCCCCGGCCAGGTCGGGCGCCGGCCGGTGGCCGGCCGCGCCCGGCCGGTCGTCGCCGAAGCAGTGCACGTCGACGTCGACGAGTTTGCGCAGTTCGCGGACCAGGTACTCGACGTGGACGCCGGCACCGCCGTAGACGTCAGGGGGAAATTCTCGGGTCAGAATCGCGGTATGCACGCCCGGGAATCTACTCAGCCCGCCGGGCCGGCGCCCGGCGAGACGGGGGCGGCCGGCCGGTCGCCCGAGCGAGCGAGGGCCCCCACGCGACGCCGTGCGCCGATCGGGTGCGTCCCCCGCGCGAAAGCGCCCGGGCGCGGCTAATGTCTGGCCCATGCCCAAGCCCAAGGTCCTCGGCATCGTGTTGGCGGGCGGCGAAGGAAAAAGGTTGTGGCCGTTGACGGCCGACCGCGCCAAGCCAGCCGTGCCGTTCGGCGGAAACTTCCGCCTCGTCGATTTCGTCCTGTCCAACATGGTGAACGCCGGATACTTCCGCATCTGTGTGCTGACCCAGTACAAGTCACACTCGCTCGACCGGCACATCACCCAGACCTGGCGGATGAGCACGATGGTCGGCAACTACGTCACCCCGGTCCCGGCCCAGCAACGGCTCGGTCCTCGCTGGTACACCGGCAGCGCGGATGCCATCCTGCAGTCGCTGAACCTCGTCTATGACGAGAACCCGGACTATCTGGTCGTTTTCGGCGCCGACCACGTCTACCGGATGGACCCGTCCCAGATGGTCGCCGACCACATCGAATCCGGTGCCGATGCGACGGTCGCCGGCATCCGGGTGCCCCGCCGGGAGGCGACCGCCTTCGGCGTCATCAAGACCGCCGCGGACGGGCACCACATCGCCGAATTCATGGAGAAACCGGCCGACCCGCCCGCGGTCCCTGACGACCCCGATGTCGCCTATGCCTCGATGGGCAACTACGTGTTCTCCACCAGGGCGCTGATCGAGGCCCTGAAGATCGACGCGGCGGACGAGGCGTCGGTGCACGACATGGGCGGCAACATCATTCCGTACTTCGTCAACAAGGGCACCGCCAACGTCTACGACTTCGCCCGCAACAACGTGCCGGGCTCCACCGACCGCGACCGCGGCTACTGGCGGGACGTGGGCACCCTGGACGCGTTCATGGACGCGCACATGGACCTCATCTCGGTCGAGCCGATCTTCAACCTGTACAACCACGACTGGCCGATCCTGAGCTACCCGGCGCCATTGCCGCCGGCAAAGTTCGTCGAGGACGGCACCGCCCGCGACTCGATGATCGGCACCGGCACGATCATCTCCGGCGCGACGGTGACCCGATCGGTGATCGCCGAGGACGTGCACGTCAACAGCGGCAGCCGGGTCGAGGGCTCGGTGATCATGCCCGGCGTGCGCATCGGCCGTAACGCGGTGGTACGGCACAGCATCCTGGACAAGAACGTGGTCGTTCCCGACGGCGCCAAGGTAGGCGTGGACGTCGAACTCGACAGCGACCTGTACACCGTCAGCCCCGCCGGCATCACCGTGGTGGGCAAGGGCGTGACGATCGGTAAGTAGCACCGGGCCGTCACCGGAGCAAAGAAGGGCCGGTCCCGGTCGGGCCGGCCCTTCTTGCGTTCGGCAGGTCAGTCGAGCAGGTCAGCCGAGCGGGTCGGGTCAGGAGGTCGGTGCGGCCGTGCCGGCCGGCGACCCGGGATAGGCCAGCAGCGCCGGGCACCCGGCGGTGGAGAACGACGGATCGAACTCGAAGTGCCACGCCTCGTTGTCGTAGATCCGGCAGAAGTTTAGTGCGCCGGCGGTGCCCTCCAGCCAGGTGTAGGCCTGGTAGGGCTGCACGTCCACGGCCAGACCCAGCACGTGTGCGGACTTCTCGGGGGGTAGCACGTACTGGTCCGCCATCGCCTGCCCGTACCGGCGCACGTAGTCGTCGTAGGTCTGCTGCTGCTGGGTACGGCTGCGCTTGCCGTCGGCCAGGCAGATGGTCAGCCCCTGGGCCTCGCCCGCCGCCCGCACGGCGAGCCAGCCGGCGGCGGCGTCGGCCCGCATGCCGACGGGCTCCTCGTCCGCGTACTGCTGCTCGAAGCCGGTGCACCGGGCCCCGTCACCCTCCTCGCCGGGAGTGTCCGGATCCGCCGGCGTCGCCCCTGCGGCGATGGCCGCGGCCGCGGCCACGGATGCGGCCGATGCGGCCGAGGAAGCCGCGGACTGCGCGGCGGCGGATGCCTGGGACGAGGCTTGAGCCGCCGAGGACGCGGCGGCGGCCGAGCGTGACTGCTCGGCCAGCCGGGACGCCGCCGACGCCGATGACGCCATCGCCGCGGCGGACGCCGAGGCCGCGGCAGCCGCGGACCGGGCGGAGGCCGCCGAGGACGACGCGGCGGCGGCTGACGAGGAAGCGGCGGCTGACGAGGAGGCGGCCGCGGATGCCAAGGCCGCCGACTCGGCCGCCCGCCGCTCCTCCTCGGACTGGCCGCAACCGGCCAGGGTCAGCACGGTCAGCAGAATCGCCCCGATCGCCACCCCGCTCGAGGTGGCCGGGGTGAGGATCCTGGTGCTCACCCGCGCTTGACCGCCGCGAGCAGTCCGTCGCCGAGCGGTACGAGCATGGAGGTCAAATTCTCGTCGTCGCGGACCTGCCGGCCGGCGTCGCGCACCGCCACCGTGTCGACGTCCCGCTGGGTCGGGTCGGCGACCTTGTCGCCGGCCAGGGCGCCGTCCACGATGAGGATCCCGCCCGGCCGCAGCAGGCGAATCGCCTCGCTGACGTACTGGGGGTATTCGGTCCGCGCGCCGTCCACGAAGACCAGGTCGTAGGCGCCGTCGGTCAACCGGGGAAGGACGTCCAGCGCACGCCCGTTGATCAACCGGGTCCGGGTCGGCGCGATACCGGCCTCGGTGAAGGCCTTCTTGGCGGCCCGTTGGTACTCGGCCTCGACGTCGATGGTGGTCAGGATGCCGTCCGCGGCCATGCCGGCGAGCAGGTGCAGGCCGCTCACCCCGGTGCCGGTCCCGATCTCCACGACCGAGCGCGCCGAGACCGCCGCGGCCAGGAAGGTCAGCGCGGCGGCGGTTCCGGAGCCGGTGGGCGCCGATCCGAGGTCCGCCGCGCGGGACCGGGCCGACAGCACGGGATCGGACTCGGGGACGAAGAACTCGGCGTAGGACCGGCTCGTGGTCACCGGCAACCTCCTGAACAGGATTTCGGGCTGGGCGTGCGCGCAGCCCGGCCGGCCCGGTGGGCGTCGTTGGCACCCGATTGAAAGGACCGCACGGACGCGCTCCCGGCTGAACCTACCGGCAGCCGCGCGGCGGCCGGCACAGGCGCACCGCGCCCACCGGTTCGGAGGCAGGACAGCAGACACTCGGGTCACCCTGAATGACAACTGTCCCATCGGTCACGGGTGCGGTTTGCCGGCCACCGGGGCGAACTCGCCGACCGCTCACATCCCGCTCACACCCTCATTGGGAACAATGATCCGACGCCGGCCGTTGAGACCGGCGAACGAACCCGGAGGTGGTTTTGCTGTCCAGCGTCCCCGTCACGACCGGCCCCGTGTGGACCCCGCCGGCCTGGGACGAGATCGTCCGTGATCACGGCGACCGGGTCTATCGGCTGGCCTACCGGCTGTCCGGCAACGCCCACGACGCCGAGGACATCACCCAGGAGACCTTCATCCGGGTCTTCCGATCCCTGGACAACTTCCAACCCGGATCCTTCGAGGGCTGGCTGCACCGGATCACCACGAACGTGTTCCTGGACCTGGTCCGGCGGCGTCAGCGGATCCGGATGGAGGCACTGCCCGAGGAGACCGACCGGATCGCCGGCCGCGAGCCGTCCCCGGAACAGGCATTCAGCGACGCCCACCTGGACCCGGATCTGCAGGCCGCGCTGGACGAGTTGCTGCCCGAGTTCCGCGCGGCGGTGGTGCTGTGCGACGTCGAAGGGCTGACGTACGAGGAGATCGGGGCCACCCTGGGGGTGAAACTGGGTACGGTCCGCTCGCGGATCCACCGGGGCCGGCTGGCCCTACGGGCCGGCCTGGAGCGGCGCCGGGCCGCGCGCGCGGACGCGGCCGGCCCGGACGGTCGCAACGGTGTGGAGGCGGTGCGATGACATTGGGTCCGATCGATCACCTGACGCTCGACGCCGTCGTCGCGTACGCCGACGGCGAAATGGCGATGGTGTCCTTCCAACGGGCGGCTGCGCACGTCGCCCAATGCCCGCAGTGCGACGCCGAGGTTCGCGCCCAGCTGGTGGCCCGGTCCTGGCTGCGGTCGGCCGAGGCGCCGGCGATGCCGACCAGCCTGCTGGACGCGCTGCGGTCGATCCCGGTGGCGCTGCCCGCCACCGACAGCGTGCGCGCCACCGACAGTCTGCGCCGGACCGACGACTACCCGGGAACGGGCCGGCGGACCGGCGGCGGGCACGACGTCGTGCCGCAACATCAACGTGGTGCCCAACGGAGCCGCCGGTTTCGATTCCTGGGCACGGGCGCGCTGGTCGCGGGATTGACCATGGGCGTGCTGGTCGGGGCCGAACCCGCCGTCGAACCCGATGGTCACCCGGACGGCCCGCAGGTCGCCCATATCAGTCCGGCGACGGCCAACCCGGTCGCCACCGCCGGGTGGGGCACACCCTAGCGGTGCCCGGCCTCGACCACGACCGCGACAATCGGGCGGTGCCGAACGGAACACCCCACTCGCCCAACGGCGGATCGCCGCCCGCCGACCAGGCGTCCATGCCGGCTCGCGGCCGACTCGTGGATTCGGTCCAGGCCGGCGCCTACGCCCGACCGGGCGGGGTGAACGGGTCGTTCGGGCCCCGACCGCACCGCGGACCGGCCACGCTCGGCGCCCCACCCGTCCCCGAGTACCTGGCCGACGCGTTCGGCCGGGCACCGGGCGAATCGAGCATCGGGCAGCCTCCGCCGGCCGCTGTCCCGCCGCCTGAAGCGCCCGCCGAGGACCCGTGGCGGAATCCGGCCTCGGGCGCGCAGCTCGGCCCCCCGGCGCTGACCGGCGAGCCGCGGGAGACAGCGGCCGCGCCGCCGGCCGAGCGGTTCACGTTGCGCCAGGCACTGTTCGAGCGGCGCCTGCGACCGTCCGCGATCATCGGTGTCCTGGTCACCGCCCTGCTCATCGGTGTGGTCGGCGCGGCGATCGGAGTGTTCGCCGCGGGCCGGCTGCCGGCCCCGATCACCGACCCGTCGTTCGAACTCGCGCCGGTCTCACCCGGTATCACCCGGGAGCCGGGTTCGGTGGCGGACACCGCGGCCAAGGTCCTGCCGTCGGTCGTCTCGCTCGAGATCCGCACCGGCGACGTGGGGGAGACCGGATCCGGCGTCGTCATCGACGGCAACGGCTACATCCTGACCAACAACCACGTGGTGTCCACCGCGGCGACCGACCCGTCGGCCGCTCTCAGTGTCATCTTCGACGACGGCGCGCAGAGCCGGGTGCCGGCGGTGATCGTCGGGCGCGACCCGCTGACCGACCTGGCGGTGATCAAGGTCGACGTCAGCGACGCCACCGTCGCGCAACTCGGCGACTCGTCGGCGCTCGCGGTCGGCGATCCGGTCATCGCGATCGGCTCGCCGCTGGGCCTGGCCGGCACCGTCACCACGGGCATCGTCTCGGCGAAGAATCGGCCGGTGCGGCTGCAGGGCGGTGGGTCGGACACCGACGCCGTCATCGACGCCATCCAGACCGACGCCGCGGTCAACCCCGGCAACTCCGGCGGCCCCCTGGTCGACGCCAGCGGCGCGGTGGTCGGCATCAATTCGGCGATCCGCACGCTGGGCGGCGACGCGAGCGGGTCGATCGGGCTGGGCTTCGCCATTCCGATCGCGACCGCCAAGGAGGTGGCCGAGCAGATCATCCGGTCCGGCAGCGTCCAGCATTCGACCATCGGGGTGAACGCCCGCTCGGCCACCGACGGGGTCACCGACGGCGCGCAGGTGCAGAACGTGCTGGGCGGCGGCCCGGCCGCGGCGGCCGGCATTGCCGAGGGGGACGTGATCACCAAGGTCGGCGACCGCTCCGTCGGCAACGCGGACGAACTGATCGTCGCGGTCCGGCAGAACCCGGTCGGGGCCACGGTGCCGGTCGTGCTGCTGCGGGAGGGCCGAGAGATGACCGTCCCGGTGACGCTCGGCGCCGAATAACCGTCGGGCGCCGGCGCCCCGTCGATATCCTGACGACGCGGAACCCGCGGCCACCACATCGCACGGAGGGGAGGCTGATCATGTTCGGCCTCTCCTGGGGTCAGATCACCATCATCGTGCTCGTCGGCGTCTTCATTCTGGGCCCCGAGCGGATCCCCACGGCGGTGCGGTGGGTGACGGACAGCCTGCGCAAGCTCCGGACGATGGCCGCCGGTGCGCAGGCCCAGCTCAACCGGGAGATCGGCCCCGAACTCGACGAGCTGCGACGGCAGATCGCCGACCTGCAGTCGCTCAAAGAATTGCAGGAGTTGCGCGAACTGCGGGAGCTGCATCCCAAGCGGCTGATCGGCAACACCATCCTGGGCGAGGAGTTCACCGGCGGCGGCATCGGCGGCCTCCTGGGATTGAACAAAAGCTCCGATGGGGGCGGGACTCCGAACGGCGCGCCGGACCGGACGGTGCCGGTCCAGTCGGTCAAGCCCGTCTCGGCCGTGCCGCCCAGCTCGCCGGCGGCCGCGCCGGAGTCCGGTGGCGGTCCGGTGCCCGTCGCGGGGGCCGCACCGGCGCCCGTCGCGGGGGGCGCACCGATGGGACGACTGGCCGCGCCCAAGGTCGTCGGTGCCCCGCGCCGCTCGCCCGCACCGACCGCGCCGGCCGCGAACGCGGCCCCGGCCGGCTTCGACCGCGACGCCACCTGATCACGGGACCTGGTCGGGCGCTCAGACGCCGGCGCGGTCCCGGCGGCCGATCGGGGAGATGCCCAGCGCCACTCGGGCCAGCGGACGCGTCTTGGCGGCCAGGAACTCGGCGACCCCGCGCAGCGCCTCGGCGGCCGGGCCGGCCCCGTCGCCCAACACCAGGGGCATTCCGGTGTCGCCGGCCGTGCGCAACTCGACATCCAGCGGCACCTGGCCCAGCAGCGGCACGGCGGTGCCGGTGATCCGGCTCAACGACGCCGCCACGTCCTGCCCGCCGCCGGAGCCGAACAATTCGAGCCGGGTGCCGTCGGGCAGCGTCATCGCGCTCATGTTCTCCACCACCCCGACGATCCGTTGCCGGGTCTGATTCACGATCGAGCCGGCCCGCTCGGCCACCTCGGCGGCCGCCGCCTGCGGGGTGGTGACCACCAGGATCTCCGCGGTCGGCACCAGCTGGGCGGTGGAGATCGCGATGTCGCCGGTGCCCGGCGGCAGGTCCAGCAGCAGGACGTCCAGGTCGCCCCAGTAGACGTCGGCCAGGAACTGCTGCAGCGCGCGGTGCAGCATCGGTCCGCGCCACACCACCGCGACGTTGCCGTCGACGAACATGCCGACGCTGATCACCTTCACCCCGTGCGCGACCGGCGGCAGGATCATGTCGCCGACCCGGGTCGGCCGCGCCGTGATGCCCATCATCCGCGGCACGGAGAAGCCGTAGACGTCGGCGTCGACAACCCCGACGGACAGGCCACGCGCGGCCAGCGCGGCGGCCACGTTGACGGTCACCGTGGACTTGCCCACCCCGCCCTTGCCGGACGCGACCGCGTACACCCGGGTGCGGGATTCGGGCTGGGCGAACGGGATCTCCTTGCCCGGTCCGCCGCGCAGCTTGTCCCGCAGGGCGGTCCGCTGCTCGTCGGTCATCACGCCCAGCTCCAGCCGCAGGTCGGCGACACCGGGCACGGCGCGAACCGCGGCGGTGACGTCGCGGACCAGGGTCTCGCGCATCGGGCAGCCGGCGATGGTCAGCAGCAGAGTGAAGCCGACGACGCCGGCCGGGTCGATCGTCAGGCCCGTCACCATGTCCAGTTCGGTGATCGGCCGGCGGATCTCGGGGTCCTTGACGGTGGCCAGCGCGTCGCGCACGGCCTGCTCGGTGACGGTCATGATGTCCCTGCTGGTCTCGATCGTCGGTGCATGAGTTCCTCCGGTACGGCGGACGAACCGGTCATCAGCCAGGTTACGTGCAGCGACATCCCGACGAAGCATCACGCCGGCTCCCATGACCCACACATGTGCATGTGCCAGCATTGAGGTTCCGGTCGAGTTGGAGGTGTGTTCGCATGACGTCGCCCATCGGTTTCCGCACCGTCGGGTCGGTGCCGAATCTGCCCACCCCGCCGACCGGGTTCGCGGTGGCCGCGTATCCGACGTACGCCAGCGCGCAGGCCGCCGTCGAGCAGCTCATCAAGCACGACTTCTCGATCCAGGACGTCACCATCGTCGGTTCGGACCTGCAGCTCGTCGAGCGGGTGACCGGTCGGCTCACCGCCGGCAAGCTGGCGGCTGCCGGCGCCGCGTCCGGGGCGTGGATGGGGCTGTTCGTCGGCCTGCTGATGTTCGTCTTCTCGCCCGTCCAGAGCGGGGTTCTGGTGCTGGTCCTGGCCGCGGTCGCGGTCGGCGCCCTGTTCGGCTCGGTCATGGGATACCTGGGTTACTCGGTCGCCAAGGGGCGCCGTGACTTCACCTCGGCGTCGCAGGTGGTGGCCCGTCGGTACGACGTACTCTGCCAGCCCCGGACGGCCGAGCAGGCCAGGGACATCCTGGCCAAAATGGAACTGGGACATCGCTAGGCAATACGGTTCCTCCGTCACCGGATTGCCCGCGCCCCGTCCTAGCTCTGAGAACATTGGCGGCCTCGCAAGCTCGGCCGACCGCGGACGACGCTGACAGCGACCTCGAACGGAAACCGGCCCGGCAGGAGAGATCCTGCCGGGCCGATTTGCGTGTCTGAGGTCAGGCCAGCGCCTTGGCCTTGAGCTGCTCGAACTCCTGCTGGGTGATGGTGCCGTTGTCCAGCAGCGCCTTGGCCTCGGTGATGTGCTCGGCCGGGGACTTGCCGGCGACGTCCCGGATGTAGGCATCTGTTTGCGATCGTGCCTGCTGAACCGCGGACAGCTGCCGCTCCGACATGCCCTTGCCGCGGGCGATCACGTAGACCAGTGCCGTGAGATACGGGAAGAAGATCAGGAAAATGATCCAGAGCGCCTTCCACCAACCGCTGAGCTGGTGATCACGGAACAGGTCGGTCAGGATGTAGAAGAGCACGAACAGATACGCGACGAAGACAAAGCTCCAGATCACGATCCAGATGATGCTCCAGAAGTTCTCCACGGTGTACCTCCAGTTCGCGGCCGGTGTCCTCCGGCCGGCCTTCGAGCGGCCGCGATGCGCGCTCTCGACTTGCGTGGTCCGGGGATCCCCGGAGTCCGGAGAAAATCCTGGCACATGGACGGACCCGGTTGATCACCCGGTTCGGAGGGTCGGCCACATTTCGGTGACAAGAGGATGTCGAATCGACCCGGAGCGACCGGATCTCCAGGGTGCTCGGGCGTCGGGCCGGGTCAGAGCCAGCCACGTCGGCGGAACGTCACGTACAGCGTCACGCACAGCGTGATGATCACGCCCAGCACCATCGGATAGCCGAAAGTCCAGGTCAACTCGGGCATGGCCTCGAAGTTCATGCCGTAGATGCCGGCGACGGCGGTCGGCACCAGGGCGATCGCCGCCCAGGCCGAGATCTTTCGCATGTCCTCGTTCTGCCGGGTGGTCACCTCGGCCAGCGCCGCGTTGACGAGTGTGGTGAGCATCTCGTCAAAGGTGGCGACGCGGTCGGCCACCACGGACAGGTGATCTTCGACGTCCCGGACGTACGAGCGGATCTTCTTGGGCATCAGCTCGGTCGGTGTGCCGGTCAGCGACCGCATGGCCGGCAGCAGCGGCGACACCGCCCGGCGCAAACCGAGGATCTCCCGTTTGAGCAGATAGATCTGCTCGATGTCGACCGGCCGATTGGGCGTGAAGACGGAGTTCTCCATCTCGTCGATGTCGTCTTCGACCGCTTCCACGACCGACAGGTACTCGTCGACGATGTGATCGGCGATGGCGTGCATCACCGCGGACGGACCGATCGCCAGCTGTTCCGGGTCGGCCTCCAGGGCGGCCCGGACCGTCCGCAGTTGGGAGTGGGCGCCGTGCCGGACGGTGACGATGTAGTCGGGGCCGAGGAAGATCATGATCTCCCCGTCCTGGACGATCTGGGAGGCGTTGCCAGCGGTGTGCTCGACGTAGGCCACCGTCTTGAGGACCAGGAAGAGCCCGTTGTCATAGGTGTCCAGCTTGGGCCGCTGATAGGCCTGCACCGCGTCCTCGACGGCCAGCTCGTGCAGGCCGAACAACTCGGCGAGGAAGGTCATCTCGTCCTCGTCGGGCTCGTGCAGCCCGATCCAGACGAAGCCCCGGCCCTCGGTGCGGACCCTGGCGATGGCCCGAGCCGGGTCGTCGCACCCGTGCACACGTGTCCCGCTGAAGTAGGCCGCACAGTCGACGATCGCCTCGGCGTGCTTGGCGGCCGCGTCGTCGCTCGGGCCGGCGCCATTGCGGTGCCGCTGTTGTCGAAGCGAGGGCAGGGAGGGCAGGACGGGCATGGCCACCTCCTCGATGGTCGGACGCGACGCGGATCGGTGCAGGTCAGGACGGATGCGGCGGTGAATGTCGAGTTCTGCCCGACGAGCGTACTCGCGAAGAGTCCCGGGGGTGGGCCGTCGCGTCGGCCGGCCCGGGACCGCGCGATGAACGGCAGCTGCATGGTCGGTGAACGCCTCCTCCCGCGAGCCCGCCGCGTCGGCGGTCGGGGCCAACCGGCAGGATGGACCGCGTGCTCATCGACCTGCACGCGCACTCCACCGCCTCCGACGGCACCGACACCCCGGCCGAGTTGATGGCGGCCGCGACGGCCGCCGGCCTGGATGTCGTGGCCATCACCGACCACGACAACACCATGGGCTGGACGCCGGCGCTGGCCGCCCGACCGGCCGGATTGACGGTCATCCGCGGGGCCGAGTTCTCCACGCTCGTGCGCACCCCGGACCGGCGGACCAGCGTGCACCTGCTGGGCTACCTGTTCGATCCGGAGCACCGGGCGATCGTCGACGAGCAGGCTCGGCTCCGGGAGGAGCGGCTGCACCGGGGCATGGCCATCGTGGACAAGATGGTGGCGGCCGGCGTGCCGATCACCGCCGAGCGGGTGCTGGAGATCGCCGACGGGGCACCGGTGGGCCGCCCGCACATCGGCCGGACGTTGGTCGAGGCGGGCGTCGTGGAGTCGGTGGACCAGGCGTTCGCGCTGCACCTGTCCGGCCGTGGGCCGTACTACGTGCCCAAGGCAGACACCGACCTGCCGACCGCGATCGGCATGATCACCGCGGCCGGCGGGGTCAGCGTCATCGCCCACCCCCGGGCCAGGGGGGAGCGGCGGGTGCTGTCGCAGGAGTACCTGGCCGAGCTCGCCGAGCTCGGCCTGGGTGGGCTCGAGGTGGACCACCCCGACCACGACGAAGCCGATCGGGTCGAGCTGCGGGCGATCGCCGACCGGCTCGACCTGCTGACCACCGGATCCTCGGACTATCACGGGACCAACAAGGTGCTGCGGCTCGGTCAGGAGGCCACCGATCCGGAGGTCCTGGCCCGGATCATCGAGTCGAGCAACGGGATCACCGAGCCGGTCGGCCCGGGCGGGTGATCCCGGACGCACCCGTGGTCCACGGCGCAGGGGCCGCGCACCGGTTCGGCCCGGCGGTGCGGGTGCTGGACACCCTGGCCGGCCTGCTCTCGGCCGGTCTACTGGTCCTCGGTGTGCTGCTCCTGCTTACCCAGTTGATCGCGCCCTTGTCGGCGGCCGGGTGGGGGCAGGCCGCGGGTCCGGGTTGGCCGTCCGTGCTCGCGCATCTGAGCGTCGGCGTCGTTGGGGAGTTGGTGGTGCGATTGCGCGGCCGGTTGCCGCGCGCGCTGCGTGTCACGGCGGATGGCGCGGTCGTCTTCTCGGCCGGGTTCGTCGTCGCGTGGGCCTGGTGGCCCTGATGCCTGGGGAAGATCCGGTTGCCCAGCGCGACCGGATCTTCCCCGGCAGGTTCGATGCTTCTGCGGGCGTTCCGATCATCCGAGCCCGACCACCTGGTCGCCGCGCGTTTCGATGATCATCGAACCGACCGCGGCGACGTCGACCCGTCCGGAGTAGCCGCCGCGATCGACGGCGACGACGGCCGGCACGATCCCCGGATTGCCATTGGCCGAGGCGACGGCGGCCAGCCCACCGTTGACCGGGAGCAGTACCTGATCGCCGACCGGGGCGGGCAACCCGAGCACACCCGACCGGGTCCAGGCAACGGACAGGTCCTGGATCTGCTTGGTGACGGTGCCGGGATCGGAGCCGGCCAGGTCGGATGCCAGCACCCCGGGGGTCGGCGGCTCCGCGGTCGCGGCCAGGTCATCGGTCGCGGTCGGGGTCGGGGTGGTCGTCACCGTCGCCGGCTGCTGGTCGACCGCGATGAGCGAGTCGCCGACCACGGAGAACCGCAGCCCGCCGTTGCGGACCGACGGTGTGGGCGCCGTGCCACCGGCCTCGGTCAGCCGGTCGGCCGCCACGATCGCCTGGGCCGGTATGTCGACCGGGGTGCGGCCGACCTCGGCGCCGGCGGTGTCGTACAGGACCACCGCGGGCTCGGGATCGGAGACCAGGACCGCGACCCGGTCGGCGGTGATCCCCACCAGCCGGGCCGCCGAAGAACCGGTATCGATCTCGGCCCGCGGGGTGTGTTTGAACACGTCCTGGTCGTCCGGCTTGTCCGGTGCCGAATCCGGGGTGGTCCAGTTGAGCACCACCCGGGCCGTGTCTCCTTGGGCCGCGCAGTGCTCGACGGTGGCGAACTGCTGATCGTCGATGATCATGTCGGTGAAGCTGCAGCCGGTGTGCGTCGCGTTGGGCTTCGGTGGGGCGGGCAGGTCGCCGTACTGGATGGTGCGGACCAGGTCGTCGCGCCACAGTTCGACCAGGGACGGGCCGAGCCAGCCGGCGTAAGGCCCGCCGAAGGCCAGTGCGCCGCCGGCCTGGTTGGGGCTGGTGCGGTAGTAGTGCCGGTCCCCGGTGACCGGGTCGAGCAGCATCATCTGCGAGCAGTAGCCGTTCTTGTTCGACACCACCATGACCCCGCGCACCTTGCCCCGGACGGTGACGCCCGGTGCGTCGGTGTCACCGGAGCCGATGGCGCACAGCGGCTCGACACCCCGGTCGTAGGACCAGCGGCGCTCGCCGGTGACCGCGTTGTAGGCCACCGCCGCGGTGCCCTGGGCGGTGACCACCACCCCGTACGGCGAGGCGACCGCGCCGACTGTGGGATCGGTGGGCAGGGTCCACTTCTGGGTCAAAGCACTGGGGACCGACTCCGGCGCGGCGGGCACCGGGAGTTCCGGCCCGGTCGCGCTGGACGTCGCCCGGACGTCGCTGGTCAGGTAGATCACCGCGGCGACCGCCAGGACGACCAGGGCGACGACGCCGGCGACGATCCGGTCGATGCGTCGTCGGCGGGTCGAGCTGAGCGTCACGGTGGCGAGCCTACGGTGCGACCCACCAGGTTCCGGTGAGCCCGGGGATCTGGGCTTAGGCCGGGTATCTCATCGGAAGAAATGTGCGACCTACCGCACTTTTCCTCCGCCAGAGCCGGATGTGAGCAGGGTCAGACGGCCTTCGAGGCCTCGGTGACGGGGAGCCCGTTGCGGGTGCGCCGGCGCGGGCGGCGCCGTCGAGCGGCGGGCGCGGACTCGGCGGCACCGTCCACTGGCGTGTCGGCCAAGCTGTCCGTCGCGGTATGGTCGGCAGTGGCGGTCGACCGCGCCCCGCGAGTGCGCTGCCGGCGTCGGCCGCCCGAAGTTGCCGCGGTAGCCGAGTCGGTGGCGGAGGCACCGGCATCGTGCCCGGCCTTCTTCCGGCTCCGACCGGCGCTGCGGCGCTTGCCGCCGGTCTCGCCGAGGTCCTCCACCTGCTCGGCGTCCAGCCCCGCGCGGGTCTGTGCCGCGCTCGGCAGCTCGCCGGTGGTGCCCTCGGGGATGTCCAGATCCGCGAACAGGTGCTCGGACGTGGAATAGGTCTCGTTCGGATCGTTGAAGTCCAGTCCGAGGGCCTGATTGATCAGCTGCCAGCGCGGCACGTCGTCCCAGTCGATGAAGGAGACGGCGATGCCGGTCTTGCCGGCCCGGCCGGTGCGGCCGATCCGGTGGACGTAGGTCTTCTCCTCTTCCGGGCACTGGAAGTTGATCACATGTGTGACGTCGTCCACATCGATGCCGCGGGCGGCGACGTCGGTGGCGACCAGCACGTCGACCTTGCCGGAGCGGAACGCCCGCAGCGCCTGCTCCCGGGCGCCCTGCCCCAGGTCACCGTGGACGGCGGCCGCGGCGAACCCGCGTTCCTCGAGGTCCTCGGCGACCTTGGCTGCGGTCCGCTTGGTCCTGGTGAACACCATGGTCAGGCCGCGGTCGCGGGCCTGCAGGACCCGAGCGAGCATCTCGACCTTGTCCAGCGCGTGCGCGCGGTAGACGAGCTGCCGGGTCGAGCTGTGCATGGCGCCCTCGGCGGCGGCCTCGGCTCGGATGTGGGTCGGGCGGGACATGAACGTCCGGGCCAGCGTGAGGATCGGGCCGGGCATGGTGGCGGAGAACAGCAGGGTCTGCTTGACCGTCGGGACCAGGTCCAGCACCTTCTCCATGTCCGGCAGGAAGCCAAGGTCGAGCATCTCGTCGGCCTCGTCCAGCACCAGCATCCTGACCCCACCGAGCACCAGGTGCCCGGACTTGGCCAGGTCGAGCAGCCGGCCCGGGGTACCGACCACCAGGTCGACGCCCGACTGCAGGGCCTTGATCTGCGGCTCGTACGCGCGACCGCCGTACACCGCGGTCACCGCCAGACCCAGTGCCCTGCCGATCTGATGCAGGTCCCGGGTGACCTGCACGCACAGCTCGCGGGTAGGCACCATGACGACCGCGCGGGGCGCGCGGCCGGCCGGCAGCTTGCCGGTGGGGTCGAGAGAGACGGCATTGTCGTGGGCGAGCCGCTGCAGCAGGGGGACGCCGAAGCCCAGGGTCTTGCCCATGCCGGTGCGGGCCTGGCCGATCAGGTCGGATCCGGTGAGCGCGATGGGCAGGGTCAGCGCCTGGATCGCGAAGGTGTGCTCGATGCCGGCCTCGGCCAGCACCTGGACGATCCGCTCGTCGACGCCGAACTCGGCGAAGGTGGGGGATTCCGGGCGGACGGGGGCGTCCGCGGCCAGCGGGTGTGATCGCGCGGCGTCGTCCGGGTCGATGGCCGCGTCGGCGACCACGCCGTCCGGGTCATCGATGGTGGGGCTGATCAGGCTGTTCTGCGTCATGCAAGGTGCCTTCCGAGTCGTCCGCGCGCGTTCACGCGACAAGGAAGGCGCTCCCCCAGGAAATCGGTCCCCGATGGGCTCCCCGCCGTCCGCCCCGTACGGTCGGCGAATCGTCGTCGTCGAGCTGCCCGGGTCGTTCGATCGGGTCCGCTGTTGCGGTTCCCCGGCGCGCTTCGCGCGTCGCAATGCCTGGTCAACCGGGCGCGTATCCGCGCAAACCCCGGTTGTTCCGACGGGCAGTCGGTCCGATTCGGCCGTCCGCGCGGGTGACGCGCGCACAATACCGCGGTGCGACTGTCGCACCGTCACACTCATCGTACCTGCACAGGTGCCCCGATCGGCGCATCGCCGGACGGCGCCGTGGGCCGCCCGTTAGGCTCGACCCCTCAGCGGTTGTCGACGAAGGTTCTGGACGTTGGAGTGAGGGATGAGCAGAGCGCAACCGGCGGAGCCTGCGTCGGCCGGGACGTTGCCGCGGCCGGATCCCGCGGTCGTGGATCTGCTCGGCGTCCTCGCCTATGGGGAACTGTCCGCGTTCGACCGGATGGCCGCCGACGCGCGATGGGCGCCGACCATGTCCGGTCGGGTCCAGCTGTCCGCCATGGCCACCGCCGAGATGGGTCACTTCACCGCGCTGTCCTCTCACCTGGCCGCTCGGGGTGTCGCCGTCGAGGAAGCGATGAAGCCGTTCGCGGCGCCGTTCGACGCCTTCCACGACTCCACGGCCCCGCACTCCTGGCTGGAGTCCCTGGTCAAGGCGCATGTCGGGGACGGGCTGGCCGCGGACTTCTACCGGGAGATCGCCGAGTGGCTGGATCCGGTGACGCGGGATCTGGTGTTCGAGGTGCTGGCCGATTCAGGGCATTCCGCATTCGCGGTGCGTGAGGTCCGCAAGGCCTGTCAGGCCGACCCCCGGGTGGCCGGACCGCTTGCCCTCTGGGGACGCCGGCTGCTCGGTGAGGCGATCACCCAGGCCCAATATGTGGTGGCCGACCGGGACACCCTGGCCGAGCTGATCGTCACCGGCTCCGGCGACCTGGCCGGCATCGCCGCCCTGTTCCGGCGGCTGCAGCAGGGGCACACCGAACGGATGAAGTCGCTCGGGCTGGCGTGAGGCGCCGGTGGCGCACTTCGTCAAGCGCCGGACCGACGCGCCGCCCGGCTTCTTCGCCTGGGAGGCGGCCGGGCTGGGCTATCTGGGAGCGGTCTCGGGCGGGACTGCAGTGGTCGGCGTCCGCGAGGTCGGCGACACCCGCATCGTGCTGGATCGGATCCCGACGATCCCGGGGAGCCGGGGCGCGGCCGAGGCCTTCGGACGATCCCTGGCGGTCACCCATGGGGCGGGTGCGGTCGCGTTCGGCGCGGCGCCGCCGGGCTGGGTCGGGGACGGCTGGATCGGCCGGCAGGCGCTGCCCGCCGGCCCGTTCGACCGCTGGGGCGAGTTCTATGCCGAAGCGCGACTGCAGCCGTACGCGCGGGCGGCGCATCGGATCGGCAACCTGTCCGACGCGGCCGCGCGGCGGGTCGACCTGGTCTGCGAGCGACTCGCGGCCGGTGAGTTCGACGACGACGAGCCGCCCGCCCGGATCCACGGCGACCTGTGGGGCGGCAACGTCCTCTACCGAGCGGAGAACACCGGGGTCGAGGCCGTGCTCATCGACCCGGCGGCGCACGGCGGCCACCGGCTGACCGACCTGGCCATGCTCGCGCTGTTCGGCACCGAGCACATGGCCGGCGTGTTCGCGGCGTACACCGAATCGGCCGCCATTCGCCCCGATTGGCCGGATCTGATCGGCTTGCACCAGCTGCATCCGTTGCTGGTGCACGCCGTCACGCACGGTCCCGGCTACGGCCGTCAGGCGGCCGAGGTGGCTGCGCGGTACACATAGCAGCCGTCGGATGTGTCCGACCGTGTGATTGACTCCGCAACGCCTGTGTTTGGTGAGCGCGAGCGGCGCGGACAGGCCAGGATGAAGCGGGCACGTTGCAGTGCATGCGTCGACCGCTTTCCGGCGACCGGAAACCCCGATCGCGCGCCCACCCGAACCACTGGGCGCGACGGGACTCACCGGCACGGAGCGGCACGCACTCTTGTCGAAGTGGATGGAGGAGCGCCAGGCATGTTTTCGCGCATTGCGGTGATCAACAGGGGTGAGCCGGCGGTCCGGTTGATCCGCGCCGTCCGGGAGTTGAACGCGGAGTTCGACTACGGGATCAAGGTCATTGCCCTGCACACCGAGTCCGAGCGCGGTGCGTTGTTCGTGCGGCTGGCCGACGAGGGTGTGCGGATCCGGGAGAAGGGCGATCTGAGCAGCCCCTATCTGGACCACGAGGTGCTGCGGAGGGCGCTGATCGAGTCCAAGGCCGACGCGGCCTGGGTGGGCTGGGGCTTCGTGGCCGAGGATCCGGTGTTCGCCGAGCTGTGCGCGGAACTGGGTGTGACGTTCATCGGACCGCCGGCGGAGGCGATGCGCCGGCTGGGCGACAAGGTCGAGGCCAAGTACCTGGCCGAGGCGACCAACGTCCCCGTCGCGCCGTGGAGCGGTGGGCCGGTTGAGACCATGGAGGAGGCGCTCGAGCACGCCAAGGCCATCGGCTACCCGATGATCCTCAAGGCCCGCAGCGGTGGCGGCGGTCGCGGTATCCGGATGGTGTTCGACCCCAGCGAGCTGGAAGAGGCCATCGAGCGCACCCAGTCGGAGGCGCAGAAGGCCTTCAACGACCATGTGATCTTCATGGAGCACCTGGTCCAGGGCGGCCGGCACAT
Source organism: Nakamurella sp. (assembly GCA_036524715.1). GTDB lineage: Bacteria > Actinomycetota > Actinomycetes > Mycobacteriales > Nakamurellaceae > Nakamurella. The sequence goes on from DATDBV010000494.1 coordinate 43,460, forward strand.
CGAGGTCCAGGTCATCGCCGACAACTTCGGCAACGCCTGGGCCCCAGGCGTGCGGGACTGCTCGATCCAGCGGCGCAACCAGAAGCTGATCGAGGAGTCCTTCTCCCCGGCGCTCACCAAGGAGCAGGCCGACGATCTGGCCGCCCGGGCGATCGCGCTGGTCAAGGAGGCGGGTTACCGCGGCGCCGGCACGGTGGAGTTCCTGTACCAGCCGGAGAAGAAGACCTTCGCCTTCCTGGAGGTCAACACCCGGCTGCAGGTGGAGCACCCGATCACCGAGGTGTCCACCGGACTGGACCTGGTCAAGCTGCAGATCCTGGTGGCCGACGGCTACAAGCTCGAGGGCGACGTGCCGCCGCTCTACGGGCACTCCATCGAGGCCCGGCTCAACGCGGAGGACGCCGACAACGGCTTCGCCCCGTCGCCCGGCAAGGTGGAGCTGCTGACCCTGCCGGTGGGCCCGGGCATCCGGGTGGACACCGGCATCGCCACCGGCGACGCGATCTCCCCGGACTACGACTCGATGGTCGCCAAGATCATCTCCTGGGGTCGGGACCGGGACGAGGCACTGGCCCGGCTGCGGGTGGCACTGCGCGAGACCACCGTGGTGGTCAAGGGCGGCACGACCACCAAGTCGTTCCTGCTCAAGCTGTTGGACCGGCCCGAGGTGATCGGGGGCACCGCGGACACCGGCTGGCTGGACCGGGCGAACCTGCACGAGGATCCGGAACTGGCCGCCGGCGCGGACGCCGCGCTGCTGTACGTGGCGGCCGATGTGTACGAGTCCGAGGAAGCGCTCGAGCGCGACGCCTTCCTGCGCGCCGCCCGCGGCGGTCGGCCCAAGGCCAGCCACACGGTGGGCCGGGAGGTCGAACTGGGCTACCGCGGCCAGACCTACAGCCTGAACGTTGCCCAGATCAGCCCACGCCGGTACCGGATCGAGGTTCCTGACGGCGGCGTGGTCGAGGTCGAGCTGGAGCGGCAGTCCCGGTTCGAGAGCCGGCTGACGATCGGCGACGGGGCGGCCCCGGCGGAGCCGGGTCAGGCCCCTGCGGCGAGCAGTGTCCGGCGGCACCACATCGTCGCGTCCACCAGCGCGGCCGGTCACCTGGTCGAGGTGGACAGCGTCAGCCACCGGGTGAGCCGGGACGAGGGCGGCATGGTCCGCTCGCCCGCGCCGGCCGTCGTGGTGGCGCTGCGGGCGGCGGCCGGTGACGAGGTCCAGGCCGGCGACACCATCATGATCCTCGAGGCGATGAAGATGGAGACCCCGGTCAAGGCCCCGTACGCGGGCCGGGTCCGGGAAATCCTGGCGTCGGTGAACTCGCAGGTCGATGCCGGCGGCGCGCTGCTGCGACTGGACAAGATCGAGGAGGAGGGCGCGGTCTCCACGGCACCCGTCGTCGAGTTCGTCGGCGACGTCGAGGTGGATCCGGCCGACCTGCGCGGTCAGGCGTTCCGTGACCTGGCCGCCCTGCGGGCCCTGGTGATGGGTTACGACGTCTCCGCCGGACGGGCCCGCGCGCTGTGGTCCGAGTACGACCAGGTGCGCGAGCAGATCCCGCTGGATGACGATGAGCTGCTGGGCGCCGCCCTGGACGTCCTGGAGACCTTCGCCGATCTGGCCGAACTGTCTCGGAACCGGCCGGCCGGCGAGGAGGAGTCCGGCGACGAGCAGGTGCACAGCCCGCGCGAGTACTTCCACACCTACCTGCAGTCGTTGGACCTGGAACGGGGCGGGCTGTCGGAGGGCTTCCGCAGCCGGCTGGCCCGGGCGCTGGCCCACTACGGGGTCACCGACCTGGAGCCGGGCCCGGCCCTGGAGGAGGCCGTTTACCGCGTGTTCCTGACCCAGGATCGGGTCGGCGACCAGATCCCGATCATCGCCGGGCTGCTGGAGCGCTGGCGGACCCGCGCGGCCGGGCTGAGCGAGGCCATGCGGCAGCGGGTCGGCAGCGTCGTGGAACGGCTTGTTGTCGCGACCCGGCTGCGTTACCCGCTGATCGGTGACCTGGCCCGGTCGATCCGGTTCGAGGTGTACGAGCGTCCGGTCATCGAGGCGGCCCGGGCCAAGCTGTACACCCAGGTGCGCGCGGACGTCGGGGCGCTGGCCGAGAATGCCCAGGCGCCGGACCGCGCGGGGCGGATCGAGACCCTGGTCCGCAGCTCGGAGCCGGTGATCCGGCTGATGGCCGAGGAGCTGCTCAGCCGTCCCGCCGGGGTGCCGGCAATGCTCGAGGTGATGAATCGGCGGTACTACAAGATCCGGGACCTGGAGGACCTGCAGGTCGGCGAGATCGCCGGCCGGCCCACGCTCACCGGCAACTACCTGCTCGGCGGCAACCGGCTGCACCTGATCTCCACCACCGCCGGCCATGCTGAGTTGACCGCTGCCTTGGCGGCCGTCGACGAGCAGGCCAACCAGGTCGCCGACCCGGCCAACCTGGTCACCGACATTTACCTCGCGTGGGCCGACGCCCCGGAGGATCCGGACGCGATCTCCGCGGAACTGGCCCGGACCCTGCAGGACTACGGCACCCTGGCCGGCGGCCGCCGGATCACCGTGACGGTCGCGTTCAACACCGAGTCACCGGACGTCCTGCAGTTCACCTTCCGGCCCGGCTCGCACGGCCTGGCCGAGGAGCGGGTCATCCGGGGCATGCATCCGTTGACCGGTCAGCGGCTCGACCTGTGGCGGTTGAAGAACTTCAACGGCACCCGGGTGCCGGCCGCCGAGGGCACCTACGTGTTCCACCTGGTCGCGCCGAACAATCCGGCCGACGAGCGGCTGGTCGCGCTGGCCGAGGTCCGGGACGTCAACCCCGTCCGCGACGAGGACGGGGGCGTGGTCTCGTTCCCGGTGGCCGTTCGGGTGCTGGCGTCCTGTCTGGAGTCGATCCGGCGGGCGCAGGCGGGGCACAGCGGTCGGAGCCGGCTGGCCAACAACGCGATCTTCCTGCACGTGTGGCCGCCGGTCGAGGTACCGGTGTCCGACCTGGCCCGGTTCGCCCAGGACACCGCGCCGCTGACGCTGGGCACTGGGCTGTCCGAGATCACCGTGCTGGCCCGGCTGCGGCAGCCGGACTCCTCGCTCAAGGACGTCGCCCTGCGGTTCGCCTTCCAGGCCGGGGCCGGCGTGCAGGTGACGGTCAGCGAACCGCCGACCGAACCGCTGCCGGTGCTGGACGACTACGCGCTGAAGGTGCAGCGGTCGGCGGCCCGCGGCGCCGCCTACCCGTACGAGATCGTGCCGTTGCTCACCGGCCCGAACGGGACGTTCGTCGAGTACGACTTCCGGGACGACAACACGTTCGGGCCGGTCGACCGGCCGGCCGGCCAGAACAAGGCCGGCGTGATCGCCGGTCTGGTGACCACGCCGAGCGAGCGATACTCCGAGGGCATCACCCGGGTGCTGCTGATGGGCGATCCGACCAAGGCCCTGGGCACGGTCGCGGTGGCCGAGTGCGCGATCATCGCCGAGGCGGTCAAGTTGGCCGGGGAGAAGGACCTGCCGGTCGAGTGGTTCACCCTGTCGTCGGGCGCGAAGATCTCCATGGATTCCGGCACGGAGAACATGGACGGAGTGGCCCGGGCGCTGCGGGAGATCGTGTTGTTCACCCAGAACGGCGGCGAGATCAACGTCATCGTGTCCGGGATCAACGTCGGCGCCCAGCCGTACTGGAACGCCGAGGCGACCATGCTGATGCACACCAAGGGCATCCTGATCATGACCCCGGACTCGGCGATGGTGCTGACCGGCAAGCTGTCGCTGGACTACTCCGGCGGCGTGTCGGCCGAGGACAACTTCGGCATTGGCGGTTACGACCGGGTGATGGGGCCCAACGGCGAGGCGCAGTACTGGGCGCCGAACCTGACCGGCGCGGTCGACATCCTGTTCCAGCACTACGAGCACGCCTACCACGCGCCGGGGGAGAAGTACCCGCGGCGGGCGGCGACCTCGGACCCGCTGGACCGCGATGTCCGGACGGCGCCGCACGTTCATCCGGACAGCCCGTTCACCACCGTGGGGGAGATCTTCGCGGCGGAGACCAACAAGGACCGCAAGAAGCCGTTCGACATCCGTTCGGTGATCAACGCGATCGCCGACCAGGATCACGCCACGCTGGAGCGGTGGGCCGGGATGGCCGAGGCGGACACCGCGGTGGTGGTGGACGCGCACCTGGGTGGCTACCCGGTGGCGATCCTGGGCATCGAGTCGCGGGCGGTCCCGCGGCGCGGTTTCCTGCCGACCGACGGTCCGGACTCGTTTTCCGGCGGCACCCTGTTCCCCAAGTCGAGCAAGAAGGCCGCGCGGGCGATCAACTCGGCGTCCGGTTCGAGGCCATTGGTGGTGCTGGCGAACCTGTCCGGGTTCGACGGATCGCCGGAGTCGCTGCGCAACATCCAGCTGGAGTACGGCGCCGAGATCGGCCGGGCCATCGTGAACTTCGACGGCCCGATCATCTTCTGCGTGGTCTCCCGCTACCACGGTGGTGCGTTCGTGGTGTTCTCCGGGGCGTTGAACGACAACATGGAGGTCATCGCGATCGAGGGCTCGTTCGCCTCGGTCATCGGTGGCGCACCGGCCGCGGCGGTGGTGTTCACCCGTGACGTGAACAATCGGACCGCTAACGACAGCCGGGTCAAGGAGCTCGAGGCGGCCATCGCCGCCGCCGACGACGACGCCGAGCGCGGCCGGCTGCGAGTCGAACTGGCCGAGGTGCGCGGCGCCGTCCGGTCGGAAAAGCTCGGCGAGGTGGCTGTCGAGTTCGAGCAGATCCACAACATCGAGCGGGCTCGTGAGGTCGGCTCGGTGCACACGATCATCCCGGCGGTCGAGCTGCGGCCCTACCTGATCCAAGCCGTGGAACGCGGCATGGCCCGGACCGGGGGAGCGCCGGTCGACGCCTGATCCGTGCGGCGGATGGCCCGGTCGGCACTGCGCCGGCCGGGCCTTCTGCTGTTGATGCACCCCCCGCCGTGAGCGTCAGGCGCGGGCCGGAAGCCGGCGGGCGCGGAGCACCAACGGCACCGCGGCGACGACGATCGCGGCCGACAGGGCATTGAGCCCGCCGAACCCGATCAGGCCCAGCAGCGGCCCGGAGCCGGCCGCGCCGATGGCTGCGGACACGTTCATCGCCGCGTCCGACCCGCCCTGCACCCGGGTGCGGTCGGCTGCCGGCACCGACTCGGTCAGCAGGGTCGACGCCGGCACCAGGACCAGCGACCAGCCCACCCCAAGCAGGAACAGGCCGGCGGTCACCATCGCCATCGACGATCCGGCGGTGCCGGCGATCAGGGTCGCGAGCAGCAGGACGCCGCCGCCGGCGACGATCACCGGGTAGCGGCCCCACCGGTCCGCGGCCCAGCCGACCAGTGGC
>DATDBV010000495.1:0-5209 GCA_036524715.1 Nakamurella sp.
CGTGGCGACCGGCCGGCTGGCGCCGCAGAAGGCCTACGACAACCTCATCCGGGCGCACGCCCTGGTCGTCGGCGACCGCCCGCACCGGGTCCTGCTGCTGAACGACGGACCGGAGCGGGAAACGTTGCAGGCGTTGGCCCGCGACCTGGGGGTTGCCGACACCGTCGTCTTCGCCGGCGCGATACCTTCCCCGCTGCCGAGCGTCGCCGCGGCGAGCGCCTTTTGCCTGCCCTCCCGGCACGAGGGGCTGCCACTGGCCCTGCTGGAGGCGGTCGCCATCGGGGTGCCGTGCATCGTCACCGACTCCTCTCCCGGGGTGCGGGACGCGCTGGACGGCGGCCGGGTCGGCGACCTACTTCCGGTGGACGACGTGCCGGCGTTGGCGGCTGCCCTGCGGGCCCACCTGACCGATCCGGAGCCGTTGCGCCGCAAGGCGGCTCTCGGACCCCGGTATGCCCGCCAGTTCGACCGGGCGACGATGGCGGACGCCTGGGCCGACGCGATCGACCGCTTCGTGCTCGCCTGGCAGCACCGGCGGGCGGCCGGCGGCCTCCGCCGGCGCCGTTCCCGGTAGGCGCCCGAGCGGGCGAACGGCGGCCTTCGGCCGGCCGGCCGTGCTCGGTCGAAGACTCAGGCGCCGAAGAACTCCCGGACGCCGCCGATCACCCGATCCAGGTCGGACTCGGCCATGTACGGATGCAGGGGAAGGGTGAGGACCTGATCGGTCGCGGTCTCGGTGACCGACAGATCCCCTCGGCGGGCGTCGGCGTAGAAGCTGAACCTGTGCGCGCCGAGGAAGTGGATGCCCGTCGCGATGCCGCGCTCCTTCAGGTGCGCCATCAGCGCCGACCGACGCTGTCCGTCGCGCAGCCGGATCACGTAGATGTAGGGGGAGACGCCCTTCCAGTCGGTGTCGAACAGCCGGATGTCGTCGACGTCGACCAGGCCCGCGTCGTAGTAGCGGCAGTACTCCCGCCGGTTGTTGATGAACTCCTCGACCATCTCCAGCTGGGACAGCCCGATCGCGGCCGGGACGCTGCCGAGGTGGCAGCGGTAACCCTGGCGCACCACGTCGAACTCCCAGTTGCGCTGGTTGCGGTAACGGGCGTCGGTGTCCGAATCGATGCCCAGGTGCCGCAACTGGTGCAGCACCGGCACGTCCTGCGAGTTCGGGGTGATCACCGCCCCGCCCTCCAAGGTGGTGATCGTCTTCACCGGCCCGAAACTGAAACACGTGATGTCGCCGAAGGACCCCACCTTGCGCCCGCGGCTCTCCGAGCCGAACGCATGGGCCGCGTCCTCGATCACCCGCAGGCCGTGCTCGCGGGCGATGTCCATCAGTTCGTCCAGCCGGCACGGCAGGCCCAGGTAGTCGACGGCGAGGATCGCCTTCGTCGCCGGGGTGATCAGTTCGCGCACCCGCTCGGGGTCGATGCCCAGGTGCCGGTCCTCGACGTCACAGAAGACGATGTCGGCGCCGGTCCGGCTGATCGCCTGATGACCGGCGACATACGTCAGCGACGGGCAGATCACCTCGTCGCCGGGGCCCAGCCCGATCAACCGGCCGGCGATGTGCAGGGCCTCGGTGCACGAGTTGGTGGAGACGGCGTGGCGATCCTCCAGCCGGAGGAAGCGCTCGACCCCCTGTTCGAACTCCATGCTCAGCTTTCCCATACCCAGCCAGCCGGCCTCGATCGCCCGGCGCGCGGCCTCCTGGACCTCGGGTCCGAGGTACGGCCGGTAGACCGGGATCGGTTCCTGGGTCGCTGCAGCCTCCGTCACGACGTATGCCCCTCCCACTCGCACTCCCCACCAGTGTTGACCCGGTGCTGCGCAGAGTGACGGTTCCCATCCCGACACTTCGAGCACTAGGCCGAATGGAGTGTATCTCTTCTCGGATCGTCTACGGTGCGTAATTCAGAATCAACCGTCGCACCGATTCCGGTCACAAGCGGACAAATAGGTGATTTCGGTCCACCGGCAGCGCCGTCGTAGCCTGCATTCGGCGTATCGGTCAGCCAGATTTCACCCGATCGGTGCCGCCACGGCGCCCCGGTGGATGTCTCGACCGCGGCGACGGGAGGATCTTCCATCATGGATACCCTGCACGATCCGAACCGGCGCGGCTTCGCGTCCGACAACTACGCCGGCGCGCACCCGCAGATCCTGGCGGCGATCACCGCGGCCAATGGCGGCCACCAGATCTCCTACGGCGAGGACGTCTACACCCAGCGCCTGCACGACGTGCTGACCGGGCACCTGGGCGACGGCATCGAGGTGTTCCCGGTCTTCAACGGAACCGGGGCGAACGTCATTTCCCTGCAGGCGGTCTCACCCCGCTGGGGTGCCGTCGTGTGCAGCGCGAACGCGCACATCCACTGCGACGAGAACGGCGCGCCGGAACGGGTCGGCGGGCTCAAGCTGCTGACCGTGCCGACACCGGACGGCAAGCTGACGCCGGAGCTGATCGACCGGCAGGCGTACGGCTGGGGCGACGAGCACCGGGCCCAACCGCTGGCCGTTTCGATCACCCAGACCACCGAGATGGGCACCTGCTACACACCGGCCGATATCCGCTCCATCGCCGATCACGTGCACGAGCGCGGCATGGTGCTGCACGTGGACGGATCACGGATCGCCAACGCCGCGGCCACCCTGGACCTGCCGCTGCGCACGTTCCTCACCGACGCCGGGGTCGACATCCTGTCCTTCGGCGGCACCAAGAACGGCCTGCTGTTCGGCGAGGTGGTGGTCGCACTGCGGCCGGAGGTCGCCCCCGGCCTGATCTTCCTGCGCAAGATGAACATGCAGCTGGCGTCGAAGATGCGGTTCGTCTCCGCGCAGCTGATCGCCCTGCTGGAGGGCGACCTGTGGCTGCGGTCGGCCCGGCACGCCAACGCGATGGCGGCCCGGCTGGCCGCCGCGGTCGGCGACCAGCCCGGCGTCCGGATCACCCAGCCGGTGCAGGCGAACGCCGTCTTCGCCGTCCTCGACCGGGCCGTGGCGAACCGGCTGCGCGATCGGTTCCGTTTCTACGACTGGGATCCGGCGTCCGGCGAGGTCCGCTGGATGTGCGCGTTCGACACCACCGAAGACGACGTCGACGCCTTCGCCGCCGCGCTGGCCGAGGAGCTCGCCCGCGGCTGAGCGCAGGGCGGGCGGGAGGGCTTGCAGTCAGGGCGAATCATCAGCCCAGCGCCGACACCCTGTGAGGGCGCTGAGCTTGCGAGGCGCCCCGCTCAGGGTGTCGGCTGAGCGTCCCGGCCTTCGGACCGGCCCCTCTGGCCGCGCGCCGCGCCCCTCTTCGGCGCGCCCCTCTTCGGCGCGCCCCTCTTCGGCGCGGGCCGGCCAGCCGAGACGGTCAGCCCCGGCGGAACGGCACCGGACCGGTGCTGCCGCGCACCACCAGTGTCGGTTCGATCAGCAGGTTCTCCAGGGGTCGGTCGGCGTCGTCGATACGGGCCAGCAGCGCCCGCCCGGCCGCTCGCCCCACCTCACGGCTCTTGTCGTCCACCGAGGTCAGGTCGATGAACCGGGACTGGGCGAGCGGGGAGTCGTCGTACCCGACCAGCGAGACGTCGCCCGGCACGGACAGCCCCCGCTCCTTGAGGGCGGCGAGCGCCCCCAACGCCATGCTGTCGTTCGCGGCATAGATCGCCGTGATGTCCGGCTCCCGGTCGAGCAGAACCCCGGCGGCGACGTACCCGTCCGCCTCCGTGGTGTCGCCACCCCCGGTGACGACCGGGCCGGTCGCGCCGGCGTCGTCCATCGCGTCGACGAAGGCACCGCGCCGGTGGGCCGCGGCGCCGCCACCGCCGGACAGGTGGCCGATCCGACGGTGTCCCAGACCCAGCAGATGCCCGACCGCGAGTCGGCTGCCCGCCTCGTCGTCGTTGGCGACCAGGTCGGCGCCCGGCACCTCACCGGCGCGCCAACCGGCGATGACCGTCGGCCCGGGCCAGCCGGTGAGCAGGTCCTCACCCGGATCGCGGGCCACCACCAGCCCGTCGATGCCGGACGCCAGGGCGGGCACCGGCCCGCCCGACGTTCCCTCGCGATCGGTCACCGACAGCCGGTAACCGTGGTCGCTCAACGCCTCCCGCAGGCCGTCGAGCAGGTCGACGAACCAGAGGTTGCGGAAGTCGTCGATGACGACCTCGATCGCCCGGGTGCGGCGGCTGGCCAGCACGGTCGCGGCCTGGCTCGGGCGGTAGCCGAGCTCGCGGATGGCGCCCAGCACGGCGTCCCGGCGGGCCGGGCTCACCTTGTCCGATCCGCGCAGCACCAGGGACACCAGGGACTTGGACACTCCGGCCCGGTTGGCCACGTCGTAGATGGTCGGCCGGGCGGGTGGTTGGTCGGCGGCCTGGCTCACCGGTTCAACCATGCCTGGACCAACGCCGGGCCGGGGAAGCGCCGGCGGTCGGACGCGACCGCACGCTCCACGGTTCGGCAGGCCACGACCCCAAGCGTGCGGAACATCGACCGGTCCGGCTCGGGCGGATCCTCCGCAGGCCGGGCAATGCCGGCCGGCTGGGCAATGCCGGCCGGCCGGGTTCGGCGTGGGGAAGATCCAGCCGCCTGAGGCGACCGGACCTTCCCCGGCCCGACACAAGACCGACCCAGCCGCGGACGTGGGGAAGATCCAGCGGCCTGAGGCGACCGGACATTCCCCGGCCCGACAGATGGCCGGCCCGGCCGCGGTCGTGCGGAACGTCGGACGGTGTGGGGCAGGCCGATGTTCCGCAGCTCCGATGGTTCGGACCGCATCCGCATTGACATCTGCACGGCGGTCACTCTACATTGTTGGAGCGCTCCATTGGAGCGCTCCACCAGTCCACATCGGCCCCACACAGGGCAGGATCTTCAAGGGAGAAGGCATGGCGCCAATCAGCGAGCGCGGGATCGGAGTTGCGGTCATCGGCGCGGGGATGGCCGGCAAGGCGCACGCCGCCGCCTACCGCAGCGCGAGCGCGGTCTACGACCCCACCCTGCCGCCCATCCGGCTGGTCTCCATCGGCGACGTCAACGCCGAGTTCGGCTCTCTGGCCGCCAGCCGCTTCGGCTACGAGCGCAACGACACCTCGTGGCAGGCGATCGCCGAGGCCGACGACATCGACGTGGTGAGCGTGGTCATCGCGAACTCCCTGCACCGCGAGGTGGTCGAGGGGCTGCTGGCCGCCGGCAAGCACGTGCTGTGCGAGAAGCC
>DATDBV010000496.1:0-2773 GCA_036524715.1 Nakamurella sp.
CCGGCCCGGTTGCGGTGCTCGGTGATCTCGATGACGTGCCCGTTCTTGTTGCCTGTCCGCGGGTTGGCCGCGTCCGGACCTGGCTTGCCGGCGGTGACCCCGCGCTGGGTGTTGTTGGTGCAGGCGACGTAGACCTTGCCCGTGGTGGGGTTCGGCTCGACGTCCTCGCAGCGATCCATCGGGGTGGCCTTGACCAGGTCGGCCGCCTCCCGGGTGAAGACCAGCACCTCGTCCACGCTCATCCCCGGCACGGATGCCTTCCCGTCCAGCACCAGCGGGATCCAGGCGCCACGACCCAGGTTGTCCCCGTCGGGTCGCTGCTCGCCGCTGAACCGGGCGACGTAGAGATCGCCCTCGGTCAGGAGGCCCAGGTTGTGCCGCCGGGCGGCCGACGTGCGGGCGGCGCGGTACTTCCGCTTGGCCACGAACTTGTACAGGTAGTCGAATCGCTCGTCGTCGCCCATGTACGCGGCGACCGTGCCGTCGCGATCGACCCGGACGTTGGCCCCCTCGTGCTTGAACCGCCCCATCGCCGTGTGCTTGCGCGGGGTGGAGGACGGGTCGTACGGGTCGATCTCGACGATGTAGCCGAACCGGTGCGGCTCGTTCGCGTACGTGCTGGTGGTGGCGTCGAAGCGGGGATCGATCTTCTCCCAGCCGTACACGCTCGGGGTGTCGGTCAGGCCGTAGCGCTTGCTGCCCCTGGCCGCGGGGTCGGCCCGGAAGTAGCCCTGGAAGTTCTCCTCACCGGACAGGATGGTGCCCCACGGAGTGGTGCCGCCGGCACAGTTGCCGAAAGTGCCGGACACCCGCCGTCCGGTCGGGTCGGCGGCGGTCCGCAGCAGCGGGCTGCCCGCGGCCGGACCGGTCAGCCGGAACGGCGTGCTGGCCGTGATCCGGCGGTTGCGCCGGCCTCCGCGGACGTAGCGCCACGGCTGCCGGCGGGCCCGGCGCTCCAGCTCGACCACGCTGAAGCCGTGGGCGGCCATCAGGGTGCGCAGCACCTCCGCCTCCTCGTCGGCGCTGGTGGTAGGCGGGAACATGATCGGCCGGTTCGTGTACTCGTGGTTGCAGCAGAGCAGACCCGTACGGCCGCGCGGGTCGACCAGGATGTCGAGATAGTCGTTGTTGTAGCCGAACTGCAGCTCCTGCGCCTTCGCGTCGGGACGGTTCGGGTTGAACGCGGGCGAGCCGGCGAACAACGGGTCGCCCCAGCGCAGGATCGGCGTCCACCGGTAGCCCGCCGGCACCGTGAGGGTGTCAGCCTCGGCCGGCACCGGGTCGATGCCGGTGAAATCGAGCGGACCGGCGCCGGTGCGCCGCGGAGCGGCGGCCGCCTGATCGGACCAGAAGACGGGCAGCGCGGCCCCGGCGGCCAGCGAGCCGCCTCCCGCCAGCACGGCCCGGCGGGACAGCTGTCGGCCCGCGATCTCGGCGAACGTCGGCTCGGTGGAGGAGTTCGGGTCCGGTCGGGCGCACTGGCTGTCGCACTTCAGGTGACAGGTCACCGCGCTGCGCTTGCCGTGGGTGAGTCCGAGCATGGGCAGGTTCGTCAAGGGTTCTCCTCAGGTGGGGGTCGCGGCCCGACTGCGCACGGCAGCCCGGAACGCACCCGGGGGATGGTCCAACGCTTCAGGAGACTTTCAGGTGGCGAATGACGCCGCCCCGCGATCGGGCAACGCCTGGGTGAACTCTGGGTGGCGGTACGCACACCCTGTCCATCGTCGGTCCGACGGGCGTCGGCGAGGATGGAGCCATGGTCGATCAGGCGGAACTGCCCGACGAGGCGGATGAGGTGGCGCAGCTGGACGAGGTCGTGGTGCCCACGCAGGGCGAGGTGGCGGACCTGCGCCGCCAGGTGGCGGCCTATGTCGCCGCCGGGGCCGACGAGTCGGTGCAGCGGGTGATCAGCGCGGTCCACCGGGTGTCCCGCCGTCTGAACCAGTGGTACGACCAGCAGCTGGCCGACCTCGACGTGTCGGGCGGTGAGTGGACGGTGCTCAGCGAGATCGCCCGGGCTGAGGGCAACCGGCTGACACCGACCCAGCTGGCGTCGGCGGCGCACGTGGCCCCGTCGTCGATGACCCACCGGCTGGACCGGATGGTCGAGCGTGATCTCGTCGACCGGACCACCGATCCCTCCAACCGCACCCGGGTGCTGGTCGGGTTGACCGATCAGGGCTGGCAACTCTACGCGACCACGATCCGCGAATCGAACCTGGTGGAGTCCGACCTGATGCGCGGGCTGACCGAGCGTCAGGTGGAAGATCTGGCGCACCTGCTGGAGAAGCTGCTGGCCGGTCTGGACGACTCGCCGCTCGAGCCGATTCGCGGGTCGATCGCGACGGAACCGGTCAGCCGGGTGTCCAACCCCGACGGCGGCGCCGCCGCCGGCTGATCGTGTAGCCGAGGCTGATCAGGCCCAGCCCGAACCCGCTGATGCCGACGCCGAGCCACCAACCGTCGCCGGCGGTGGCCAACCGGTCGTAGCCGACGGCCATGATCACCGAGGCGACCGCGAAGGCGACGGTGCCGACGGTCGCGGCCTGGACGCCGTCGACGTCGACGTCGAGTGGCGGCACCTCGGCCTGCTGGATGAGATGCGCTCCGGGGATCTCGGACGTGGCGGGCGCCTCGGGGGAGGTCTGGGCCGGGTCACTCACCCACACAGCCTAGTGACCGGGCGAGAATGCCCGCATGGTCACCAAGTCGCCCAAGGCCGCGCACACCGCGCGCCGGCCGGTACGCCTCCGGTCGAGCTCGGCGTGAACGG
>DATDBV010000497.1:0-21015 GCA_036524715.1 Nakamurella sp.
GGGGCTCGAACCACGCCTGCAGCGCGTCCGCGACCTCCGCGGGATCCGACCCCAATTCGTACCGGCCGAACACGATCAGCTCGTCATCGACGAGGTCGATCTCCAGGGTGGCCGCACCCATTCGTTTGGTCCGGCCGCATCCGACGGTGCGGACCATCGACCACGGGATGATCCGCGACCCGATCAGCAGGCCGCGGGGGCCGCCGACCAACCGACGCCGCCAGCCGAGGACCGCAACCACCAGCAGGACCAGGGCGACCACCCCGGCCACCAGGCGATCCAACGGCTCCCGGGGCCATCCGGCTCCGACGGCGGCCGCGCCGGCCAGTATCAACAGTCCGATGATGATCGCGGCGGGCGGACGCCAGGTCCGGGCGCCGACTCCTGGAAAGTCGGTTTCGGCGTTCAGCGGTGTCGATGGTTCGCTCGGCAAGCCTCACCCGTCTTCTGGGACGCGTCGCACGCTCGGCCGACCGTTGTCCACAGGACCTGTCCACATTGGGGATGAATCACATCGATGTTGTTTGTGGCCCTCGGGTACGCGGTCAGGCGGTCAGCGCCACCGCATCGTCATCAGCAGGCCCGCGATCATCAAGATGAACCCGATCGCAAAGTTCCAGTTGCCGAGTTCGGCGATGAACGGGATGCTCGCGCCCCACAGGTAGTAAACGACCAGCCACACCAGACCCAGCACCATCAGGCCCAGCATGATGCCGATGTACAGCGGCGAGGATGGCGCGGCGACGTGCGCGCGGGCGGCGGCGGCTGCCGTTTCGTTGGCATGGGCCGACGCGCTCGCCGAACTGGACGCAACCTTCTTGCGAACCTTGGACTTGGGCACTTGATCCTCCTGCGTCCGTCCCACCGACCGCCTGTCCGTTCGGGACATCACCACGGCCGTATGCCAGTCCCACTAGCCTACGGTGTGTCGGGCGAGTTGCCTGCCGGCCGGGCGAGTACGGCTGAGCTCGCGGGGAGCACGCCATGGAAAGCGCGGATCCCCGGAGACGAGCGCAGGGTGGCACGGCAGGGCGGGCAGGTGGGTGGGCGGGCAGGGTGAATAGCTGGTGAGCAGACGACCGCGAGGCTGGCGGGTGGCCGCCATCGCCGCCTGCCTCGTCGCCGGCCTGCTGATCGGCGTCGCCCGCTCGTCGGCCAATGGCGAGGATCTCGGCACCCGTTCGGTGGATCTGTCGGTCGTCGTCAGGGACGCCCAGGCGCGGGTGCTCGCCGCCGATGCCAAGGCCGCGGCGCTGCAGGAACAGGTGGACCGCGCGGCGGCTGGCGACGTGTCGCCGCGGGTCGAGCAGGCTCGCGCGCAGGTGGACGCGCTCGAGCCGGCCGCCGGCCTTGTCCCGGTCGTCGGCCCCGGGCTGCGGGTGTCGATGTCCGATGCCCAGCGCGATCTGGACGGAAACTATCCGACCGGAGTCGACCCGGATGATCTGGTGATCCACCAACAGGACGTGCAGGCCGCGGTCAACGCGCTGTGGGCCGGCGGCGCCGAGGCGATGATGATCATGGATCAGCGGGTGCTGACCACCTCGGCCGTGCGCTGCATCGGGAACACCCTGCTGCTCCAGGGGCGGACGTACTCGCCCCCGTTCGTGATCACCGCGATCGGTGATGAGGCCGCCATGTCGGAAGCCCTGGCCGAGGAGCCCGGGGTTCGGTTGCTCCTGCAGTACGTCGACAAGTACCACCTGGGCTACGAGGTCACCGCCCTGGACGAAGTGGAGGTGCCGGCCTACGACGGATCGATCCGGCTGAAGTCGGCATCCGAGGCCGGCCGGTGAATCAGGCGACGCCGCCGGCCCACGGCGGGGCGGGGCGAACGCTCGTCCGCGGCGTGGGGGAACTGCTGATCACGCTGGGCGTGGTCGTGCTGCTGTTCGTGGTGTACGAGGTGTACGTCACCGACCTGTTCGGTGAGCGCAAGCAGGCTGCGGCCACGGTCGCCGTCGACCGGGTGTGGGCCCAGGCCGAGACGACCGCGACGGTGCTCGCGCAAGGGGCGGACCAGATGGTGACCGACCCGCGCGAGCGGGTCCCCCGGTACGACCCGGCGGTCGGCGAGGGGTTCGCCAAGCTGCGGATCCCGGCCCTGGGCGCCGACTACGTGTTCACCGTCGTCGAGGGCACCGACCCGGACGACCTGTACATCGGTCCCGGTCACTACCCGCAGACCCAATTGCCGGGCGAGCCGGGCAACTTCGCGGTCGCCGGGCACCGGGTGTCCAAGGGGTCGCCGTTCAACGACCTCGGACTGCTGAACTCCTGCGACGCCGTCGTCGCGGAGACCCAGGACGACTGGTTCGTCTATCGGGTGCTGCCGATGGCCGACGAGGAGGCGACCTGGGCGGGCACGCCACGAGCGCGGTGTGCCGGCGTGTCGGTGCAGACCGGGGCGTATGCGGGGGTGTTCGGCCGGGAGATCACGCTGCCCACCGACTATGCCCAGGTGCTGCCGGTCCCGACGGTGCTGTCGACCACCGTGCCACCGGACGCGCAGCGACTGATCACCCTGACCACATGCCATCCGCAGTTCTCCGACGCCGAGCGGATGATCATCCACGGCGTGCTGGTCGGCAGCTACGCCAAGGCGCCGGGCTTCCTGCCGCCCGAGCTGTCCGAGACCTGAGAGGGCCCGATGTACGCGTGGATCTGGCGGCGCCTGCCGGGACCGACCGCCACCCGGATCGGGCTCTGCATGGTGCTGTTCCTGGGTGTGGTGGCGTTGCTGTTCTTCGTGATCTTCCCCTGGCTGGAGCCGTACCTGCCGTTCGACCGGGTCACCACCGGCTGACCACGCGCGGCTCGACGGCGGTGTGCCACGCTGGTGGGCGTGACTCGCATCCTGGTCGTCGACAACTACGACTCCTTCGTGTTCAACCTGGTCCAGTACCTCGAGCAGCTGGGCGCCGAATGCGTGGTCCGCCGCAACGATGCGGTCACCACGGACGAGGTACCCACGCTGGAGGTCGACGGCATCCTGTTGTCGCCCGGGCCGGGCACCCCCGCGGACGCCGGTGTGACCGAGGACATGGTGCGCTGGGCGGCCGGCCGGTTGCCGGTCTTCGGGGTGTGCCTGGGTCACCAGGCGATCGCCGAGGTCTACGGCGCCACGGTCGACCGCGCCGAGGAGCTGCTGCACGGCCGCACGTCGCTGGTGGAACATGCCGGCGACGGGGTGCTGGCCGGCTTGCCGAACCCATTCACCGCAACCCGGTACCACTCGTTGGCGGTGCTGGACGGCACCGTGCCGGCGGAACTGGCGGTCACGGCGCGCACCCGGGGCGGGGTGATCATGGGCCTGCGGCACCGTGATCACGCGGTGGAGGGCGTGCAGTTCCATCCCGAGTCGGTGCTCACCCAAGGCGGCCATCGGATGCTGGCCAACTGGCTGGCCGAATGCGGTGACCGGACGGCCGCCGATCTGGTCGCCCCGCTGGAGCACGACGTGGAGCGACTGCGGCTGTCGGCGGTCTGACGCCGGGCGGTTGTCGGCTTCCGGACGGGGAGCGGGTTTGGCTTCTCGGTGGGCCGCCGTTGACGCACCCACCCCACGCCCCGCGGCCGATTCTCCTTGACGCGTCGATCATGCGTCAGCCCGGCGAACGGCCGATGAACGACGACCGGATTCCGGGAAACCTCTGACCGCCGACCAACTCGGCAGGCAGCACGCGATCGGCCAGGTTGCGTTCATCGCAACGGGATGTCGTGTTCCTCGACCATGGATCGAATGGCATCCAGGTACCGACGATCTCCTCGGACCCGGTCCGTGCCCACCGCGCCGGCCACGATGTCCGGCATCCACAGCATCGGTTCGTCCGACGGTTTTCGATGTCGATCCGCAGCTCGGCGGGATCAGCTTCTTGCCGCGGATCGTGTCGATGAGTCGCCTGTCGCGTTCGTTCAGGCTCGGGTTGCGCTGCTCCAGGAAGATCCTGGAGACCCCCATGTCCGCGAGCAGCACGGTCAAGACTCCATGCACACGGCCCGGGCACGCTCCTGCTTCTTCTTCGACAGCGGGGTACCAATGACCACGACCGATGTCACGTCGACCTGGGCCAGGGTGCCGGCGATCTTCTCCTTGCGCTCGGGGCTCTCGCTGCTCCAGTGCAGCCTGGGCTGCCCGGCGTCCAGCAGCGTCCCCCTCCGTCAGTCGTAGATCCCCGGGTGACGTCGGTGACGCCGGACACGGTCCCCCGGTCATCGACCCGGTGGGACTCGCGCGCTCGCCGCCGTGCGGTGCCGGCAAGCGGCCACCGGCAGCGGCGCGGTCGTGGTTGACGGTGATCCTGGACGACCGGGTTGGGGATTCGGCCAAACCCCGTCAGTTGGCGGTGGCCGACCCGAGGGTCACGTTCACGGTCTGTGGGGCGCCGTTCCGGTCGAAGGTGATGGTGGTCGTGCCGTTGGGGGTCTGGGCCCGCACCGCGGCGATCAACGCGTCGGCGCTCTCCACCTTCACGTCGCCGATGGCGGTGACGACGTCACCCTTTTCCAGTCCGGCCGCCTCGGCCCCGCTGCCCTGGGTGATGCTGTCGATCATCGCGCCGGTGGGGATCTGGCTGTTGCCGTCGGTGGCGTCGCCGACGGCGGCGCCGAGCACCGCGTGGGTGGCCTGCCCGTTGTCGATGATTTCCTGCGCGATCCGCTTGGCCTGATCGATCGGGATGGCGAAGCCGACGCCGATCGAACCCGACTGCCCGCTCGACGAGTCGGACAACGAGGCGATCGCGGAGTTGATGCCGATGACGTTGCCGTTCATGTCGACCAACGCGCCGCCGGAGTTGCCCGGGTTGATCGCCGCGTCCGTCTGCACCGCGTTGATGACGGTGTCCTGCGACTGGCTGCGACTGGGCTGATCCTCCGACGAGGTCCGAACCGGCCGGTTGAGCGCGGACACGATGCCCGTGGTGACGGTGGCGGACAGGCCCAGCGGCGAGCCGATCGCGACGACCTGCTGACCCACCTGCAGGTCGGCGCTGCTGCCCAGGCTGGCCGCGGTGAGTCCGGAGACCCCGTCGGCCTTGATCACGGCCAGATCGTCGGTCGCGGTCTTGCCGACGACCGTCGCGGTCGCGGTGGTGCCGTCGTTGAATCGCACCTCGAGGTCGGTGGCGCCATCGACCACGTGATTGTTGGTCAGGATCAGTCCGTCGTCGGTGAGGACGACACCGGATCCCTCACCGGCACTCTGGCCGGAGCTGGCGAGCACGGACACGACCGACGGCAGCACCTTGGCGGCCACCTCCTGCACCGAGCCGGTAGGGGCCGGGGTCAGGTTCTGCGAGACCGCGGCGCTGGTGTTCAGCCGGGACAGCGAACTGTCGGTGGCCGCGTTGTTGCTCTCCCACGCCGACCCGGCGTAGCCGCCGGCGAATCCGGCGATGAGTGCCAGGGCCGTCGTGGTCGCCACCACCAGGGAAGTCTTGCGTCCGCGCGGCCTGGGTGCGCTGGCGGGATCGGTCGACGTGCCGGGCGTGGCTCCGTGGCCGGACCCGCCGTGGGACGGGTAGTCGGCACCTGGACCGGATCGGGGGAGCGTCTGGGTGTAGCGCCCGGTGTTCGCCGCGGCGGCGGTCGGGCCCTGGCTGGTCGCGGGCCCGCCCCAGGACTGGCTCGCCCATGCGCCGCTGGGCCGGGGCTGCCACCACGACTGCTCGCCGGTCGGGCCGGGCCGGCCCGGCTGGGTGGCCGAGGGCGTCGAACCCGAGGGGTTGGCCGGACCGGGCGGGACCTGGCTCCAAGCGTGCGGCTGCGAGGTCGCCCGGAATCCGCCCGCGCCCGGCATCGATGACGATGACCCGGTGGGTGTGTCCGCGGGGGACGGAACAGGAGACGCGGAAGCGAAGCGGGGATTGGAGGCGGTGTTCCCGACCGCGGCGTCGCGGGAACCGGCCGGCTGGTCACCGGCGCGCGGGGGCATGTCCTGGCTCATGGGTTCAACCGTGCCGGACCGAGTTGTGGAAATCCTGAGCGACGCCGTGGCTGCACTGGTGAGTCCCGACCCACTTCCGTGTGAATCGACAAAGATCCTGATGAGCCCGGGTCAACCGCCGGCCGGCGGTACGACCGGCGGTACCGCCGGCGGCACGACGGGCGGTACGACCGGCGGTACGACCGGCGGTTCAGGGGCAGCCGGCGTCGGCTCCGGTGTGGGAGTCGGCGCGGGCGGTGGCGGGGCAGCCACCCCGACAACGACCCGCACGGCCGTCGTCTTGGACACGGTCGCCCCGGATGTGGGGTTCTGGCTGATGATGGCGCCGACCAGCCCTGGGTTGGTGACCTCCTGGGTGGACTGCCGAAGCGTCTCCGCGCTGCCCTGCCAGCCGCGGGACTGCAGCGCCGCAACCGCCTCCGCCGGGGTGCTGTTCACCAGGTTGGGCATGAACATCAGGTTCCCGTTGGAGACCGTGAGGGTGACCGGCGTACCCTCCTGCACCCGGGTGCCGATGGCCGGGTCGGCGGAGATGACCTCGTTCTGCGGCTCGGCCGAGTCCGCTGCCTGCGACACCACCTGGAGCTTGGCGGCGGTGAGGATCTGCGTCGCCTCGTCCAGCGACTTGCCGACCAGGCCGTCGGGGATCTGCACCACCTGCAGGCCGGTCCCCACCGTCACCTTCACCACCGTGCCCGGCGGCACCGGTGTCTGCGCGGCCGGGTCCTGTGACAGCGCCTTGCCCTTATCCGCATCGGACGAGGACTGGGGAACCTCTTCGTACTGGAGGTTCGCCTGGTTCAGCGCCTTCTTGGCCTCCTCCGGGGTGTAGGAGACCACGTTCGGCACGGCGATCAGGCTGACCCCCTTGCCGATCTCCAGGTTGACCGCGGAGTCCTGGGCGACCTGGGTCTGGCTGGACGGTCGCTGGTTGACGACCTTGTCCTTGTCGGCGTCACTTGACTCGGTGGGGGTGACCGTGCCCAGCGTGAGCCGGCTGTCCCGGAGCTGGGCGGTCGCTTCCTCCAACGACATCCCGGACAGATCGGGAACCGCGACCAGCGCCGCCGGCGGCGGCGCGCTGATCACCCGCAGGGTCAGCCAGATCGCCCCGGCGATCAGTGCCGCACACAGCACACCGATGCCGATGAAACCCCAGACCCGCTTGGACCGATCGGCCTCTTCGGGCTCCCAGTCGTCATTCGGGACCGATCGGGTGGGTGGCGCCAGCAGCGGTGGCGAGCTCACGCCCACCCCGGCCGGCGTCGCGCGCATCAACTCGGTCCGCTCGTCGTCGCTCATCAGCGGGGTCGCCTGGACCGCCTGACCGGACAGGGCCCGGACGAGATCGGCGCGCATGTCGGCGGCCGTCTGATAGCGGTTGAGCGGGTTCTTGTTCAGCGCCTTGAGGACGATCGCGTCCATTTCCTTGGGCAGGCCCGGCTTGACCTCGCTGGGCGCCCGAGGGGCCTCGCGGACGTGCTGGTAGGCGATGGCGACCGGGGAGTCGCCGGTGAACGGCGGCTCGCCGGTGAGCAGCTCGAACAACACGCACCCGGTGGCGTACACGTCGGAGCGGGCGTCCACGGCCTCGCCGCGGGCCTGTTCCGGTGACAGGTACTGGGCGGTGCCGATGACGGCAGCGGTGGCGGTCATCGTCGCCTGGCCGTCGGACACCGCGCGGGCGATGCCGAAATCCATCACCTTCACCGCGCCGGCCCGGTTGAGCATGACGTTGGCCGGCTTGATGTCGCGGTGCACGATGCCGTGCCGATGGGAGAAATCCAGCGCCGCGCACACGTCGGCGACGATCTCCATCGCCCGCCGGGGCGCCAGCGGACCCTCCTTCTTCAGCACGTCACGCAGGGTGTCGCCGTCGACGAACTCCATCACGATGTATGGGACCGTGCCCGCATCGGTCTTCGTCTCGCCGGTGTCGTACACGGCGACGATCGCCGGATGGTTCAGCGAGGCGGCGTTCTGCGCCTCCCGGCTGAACCTGACCTGGAACGACGGGTCGCGGGCGAGGTCGGCGCGCAGCACCTTGATCGCGACGTCCCGGCCGAGGCGTAGATCCCGCCCACGGTGGACTTCGGACATGCCTCCGAAGCCGAGGGTGTCCCCGACCTGGTAGCGGTCTCCGAAGAGGTATCCCGTCATCGATGTCGTTCCCTGTTGCATGATTTGTCGGATGTCCTGGGTGGTCGGTCTACTGGTGCCATCGGCAGAAGGGCCCTGCCGTGGATGCGTGGCGCGCCTTGCGGGTTGCGCCCCTTGATCGCGATGTCGCCTGCCTGGTCCGTCATGTTCGTCACACCGCCATCGCCCCGAAGACTGCATTGAGGACGACCAGGGCGAGGCCGGCCAGCACCAGGACGAGCAGGGCCAGCAGCAGCGACAGGCCGGTGCGGCGCCCGACGGGCCGCCCGGGGGGCCGGTGCGGCGGCGGGGCGACCGGTCGGTTCCATGGCGGCGGAGCCTGGGTCGGAGCGACCGCCCGGGCCGGTGCGACCCCCCGTGGCGACGCCGAAGGAACGGCGCGTCCGGCGCCGGCCGCTGGACCGGGACCGGCCGCCGCAGCAGCGGTCGGGACAGCCGTCGGGGCGATCAGCGTCGGTCGGGGGGCCGGGCGCGACCGCGGCGGCGAGAAATCCGGCCCCCCCATCCGCAGCCGGGCGGCCGCCATGGCCAGTGCCTCCCCCTGGGGAAAACGTGCGGCCGGGTCCTTGGCCAGCATCGTCATCACCAGCCGGGCGACCGGCGGCGGAACGTCATCGGGCAGCGGCGGCGGCGCCTCCCGGACATGGGCGAGGGCGATCGCGACCGTATTGTCGCTGTGGAACGGGAGCCGGCCGACCAGGCACTCGTAGGCGACGACGCCGAGCGAGTAGATGTCGGACGCGGGGCTGGCGTCCCGCCCGGCGGCCTGCTCGGGCGAGATGTACTGGGCCGTGCCCATCACCATTCCGGACCGGGTGACCGGGGCCTCGTGCGCCACCTTGGCGATACCGAAGTCGGTGACCTTGACCTGGCCGCCCGGGGTGATCAGCAGGTTCCCGGGCTTGATGTCGCGGTGTACCAGGGCGCGGGCGTGGGCCTGCTGCAACGCGTGACCGGTCTGCTCGAGCACGTCCAGGGTGCGCCCGGCGGACAGCCGGCCCAGCCGGTTCAACACGCTGGACAGCGACTCGCCGGTGATCAATTCCATGACCAGGTAGGCGGTGCCGGTCAGGTAGTGGTTCGCCCCGGAGACCTCGCCGTAGTCGTAGACCGCGCAGATGCCGGGGTGGTTGAGCGACGCGGTGATCCGGGCCTCGGCGCGGAAACGGCCGAGGAACTCCGGGTCCCCGGTGAGTTCGGGCCGCAGGATCTTGCACGCCACCACCCGGGCCAGCCGGATGTCGTCGGCGGCCCACACCTCGCCCATCCCGCCGATCGCGATCCGGTTCGTCAGCCGGTAGCGATGGGACAGGACGACGCCCGGCGCTGTCATCGGCTCACTCGGCAGGCCTCGATCGCGGTCGCCGCCCTTCCGGCGTTCACGTCACGACCCCCCGGCCAAAGCCGCGGCGATAACCGACCGGCCGACCGGGCCGGCCACCCGCGCACCGGTCGCCTCGACACCCTGGTCGCCGCCGCTCTCGACCAGCACGGCCACCGCGACCTTCGGGTTGTCGGCCGGCGCGAACGCGACGTACCAGGCGTGCGGTGGGGTGTTCTTGGGGTCGGTGCCGTGCTCGGCGGTGCCGGTCTTGGACGCGATGACCAGGTCCGCGATGCTGCCGGACAGCGGAGTCTCCTGCTCCGACTGGATCATCATGTCCCGGAGCTGGTCGGCCACCGGGATCGGGATGGCCTGGCCCAGGGACTGCGGCTGGGTCTGCGAGATGACCGTCAGGTCCGGCTTGGTGGTCTGCGCGATCAGGTGCGGAGCCATCTGATCGCCCCGGTTGGCGATGGTCGCGGTCACCCAGGCCATCTCGAACGGGGTGACGGCCACGTCCCGTTGCCCGATCCCGGTCTGCGCGAGGGCGGCGGTGTCCGGGATGTCGCCGAGTCGCGAGCCGACCACGTCCAGCCCGATGTCCACGCCGTCGCCGGTGATGCCCAGTGCCTCGGCCTGCTTGCGCACCAGCGGTGCCCCCAGGCTCATCGCGACCTCGGCGAACGCCGTGTTGCAGGAGAAGGCCAGCGACTGAGTCAGGGTGACGTCCTCGCCGCCGGCGTTGGCACAGTTGGACCCGCCGAAGTTGGACAGCGTGGCGCCGCCGGTGGCGGGCAGGGTGATCGTGGGTTCGCCCGTGACCGTGGTGTCCGGGGTG
Organism: Nakamurella sp.; assembly: GCA_036524715.1. Lineage (GTDB taxonomy): Bacteria > Actinomycetota > Actinomycetes > Mycobacteriales > Nakamurellaceae > Nakamurella. The sequence goes on from DATDBV010000497.1 coordinate 10,270, forward strand.
TAGCCGTTCTGCAGCGCGGCGGCCGCGATGACCACCTTAAAGGTCGAGCCGGGTGGGTAGACGGCGGAAATCGAACGGTTCAGCAGCGGGCTGGGATCCGCGTTCACCAGCTCGTTGTAGGCCTGGCGCTGGGTCGCGTCCGAATGACTGGCCAGCGGGTTGGGGTCGTACGACGGGGTCGAGACCATCGCCAGGATGTTTCCGGTCGACGGCTCGATCGCCACCACCGCGCCCACGTAGCCGGGGTCGTTCATCGCCGAATAGGCGGCCTGTTGCACCGCCGGTACCAGGGTCAGCTGGACGTTTCCGCCGCGCGGATCCCGGCCGGTGATCAGATCGGAGAGCTGGCCGGCGATCAGTTCGGGGGCCTCGCCGGACAGGATCTCGTTCTGGTTGCGTTCGATGCCCGTCGGCCCGTAGCGCATGGAGTAGTACCCGACGGGGTGCGCGTAGACGGCACCTTCCGGGTAGACCCGCTGGTAGCTGTACTGATCGTCGACCGGGTCGGATCGGGCCAGCACCACCCCGCCGGCCGCGGTGATCTGCCCGCGCTGCCGGCTGTACTCGGCCACCAGGGTGCGCTTGTTGTTGGGGTCGGCCCGGTAGTCGTCGGCCTTGATGACCTGGGTGTACGCGATATTGCCCAGCAGCAACACGACCATCACGATGACCGCCGTGCCCAACCGCCGCAGGGGCCGCTTCACGTTTTCCCGCCACGCGGAGGGACGCCCGGCACCGCGGGCACCATCTGGGTGTGGGCTTCGGCCAGCGGCACCGCCGGCGCGGTGGGCGCGGTTCCCACCGGATCGGCGGGTCGCCGCGACGAGTCCGAGATGCGTACCAGCAGGGCCAGGATCACATAGTTGGACAGCAGGGACGACCCGCCGTAGGACAGGAAGGGTGTGGTCAGCCCGGTCAACGGGATCAGCCGGGTGACGCCACCCACGACGATGAACATCTGCAGGGCCAGCGAGAAGGCCAGGCCACCGGCGAGCAGTGTGCCGAACCCGTCCCTGGCGGCGAGTCCGGTGCGGATGCCCCTGGCGGACAGGATCAGGTAGCACAGCAGGATCGCGGTGACGCCGACCAGGCCGAGTTCCTCACCGAGAGCGGCCATGATGAAGTCGGTGGAGGCGAACGGCACGATGTCCGGCCGGCCGGCGCCCAATCCGGTGCCGAAGATCCCGCCGGTGCCCAGCCCGAACAGCGACTGGACGAGCTGGTAGCCGTTGCCGAGCGGATCGCCGAACGGGTCCAGCCAGATGTCCACCCGCAATCGGACATGGCTGAACAACCGGTAGGCGATGTACGCACCGCCGGCGAAGCCGAGCACCCCGATGATCAGCCAGGACACCCGACCGGTCGCCACATAGATCATCGCCAGCAGGGTGCCGAAGAGCAGCAGCGCGGTGCCCAGGTCCTTGCCCCGGACCAGCACCAGCAGAGCCAGAACGAGGGCGACGATCAGCGGCCCGAGATCGCGGGCGCGCGGCAGGACCAGGCCGAAGATCTTCTTGCCCGCGGTGGACAGCACCGTGCGCTTGGAGACCAGGAACGCCGCCGAGAAGATGATCAGCGCGATCTTGGCGAACTCGGCGGGTTGGATGGAGAACAGCCCGGGGATCCGGATCCAGATCTGCGCGCCGTTGACTTCGGACAGGCTGGACGGCAGGACGGCCGGGATGGCCAGGAAGACCACACCGACCAGGGCGAGCGTGTAGGCGTACGACTGCAGGACGGTGTGGTCGCGAACCACCAGCAGCACGACGAGGAAGAAGACCAGGGCGACGCCGGTCCACACCAGTTGCAGGGAGGCCTGCGGCGTCGGCACCTCCTCCCCCCGGTTGATCGCGCTGATCTCCCGGGCCAGGTCGAGCCGGTAGATCATGACCAGGCCGATGCCGTTGAGCAGCGCGACGATCGGCAGTAACAGCGGGTCGGCATACTGGGCGTACCGGCGGACCAGCAGGTGGGCGACGGCCAGCGCGAGCAGATAGCCGCCGCCGTAGTAGGCCAGGCTCCAGGTCAGCGTGCGGCTCTGGTTCAGTTCGACGATGACCAGCGCCGAGGTGACCACCACCGCGGCGAACACGAGCATCCAGAACTCGGCCATGCGCCCCGTCCGGGCCCGCCGGCCCGTGGTCGCCTGGTCCCGTGTCCGCCTGCTCACTTGACCACTCGGCAGGTCACCCCGGGCTCGAGCGTGCGGGTGGTCAGCGGGGTCCCGCTGGTCGTCGCCGTCGTTCCCGTCGCCGCCCCGGTGAGCTCTGCGGTCGGAACCGTCGGGACCGTCGGGACCGTCGGGACGAGTGCCGTCCCCGATGCGATCGGGGTGGTCGGCGAGCCGGGCACCGAGCCGGTCGACGTGACGACGCCCGCCGAGCCCGAACCGGGTGCGCCCGACACCCTCGGCTCGGCGGTCGGCGGGATGGTGATCGCGCCGGTGGTGATCGGGCCGGTGGTGGGGCTGGTCGTGTCGGTGGGGCAGAGGGGCAGCATCTGGCCGGCCAGCCGGGCGATCACCGCACGGGCGTCGTCCAGGCTGCCCGCCCGTATTCCTGCCACCACCTGATCGCGGGCGGCCGGCACCAGATCCTCGAGCAGCAGCGGCGAACACCCGTTCAGGCCGGGCTCGCAGGAGCCCTCCTGGACGCTGGACAGCCGGAAACCCAGGACGGATCCATCGACCCCGCGGTAGACCACCACCTGCCCGGCGTCCTCGCCGACGAAGTATTGGCTGCGCACCCACAGGATCGAGCCGATCAGTCCGGCGATGCCCAGCACGACAACCACGGCGACCAGGATCAGCGTGGCCCGGCGGCGCCGCCGCCGCGCGGGCGGGCTGTCCGGGCCGGGCCCGGTCGCGATCGGCGCGGTGATGTCCTCCTCGCCCGCGGGAATGAACTCGGGAGGCGCCGCCGGATCCTCCGGTATGCCGGGCAACGGGACCCGCGGCATCTCGGCCGTCATCCGGATCGAGGAGATCGCTCCGATCGGACCGGTGGCGTCGGGGTCCGGCGGCGGTGCCGCCACCGCAGTCGGCCCGTCACCCATCCCGGTGTCGACGACGTCGGCGACGATCACGGTCACGTTGTCCGGACCGCCGCCGACCAGCGCGAGCTGGACCAGCCCGTCCGCCGCCGTCCCCGGATCCGGGTTGGCCAGCGTTTCGCCGATGACCTCGGCCGACACCACCCCGGAGAGTCCGTCGGAGCAGATCAGGTATCGGTCGCCGACACTGACCTCGCGGATGGTCAGGGCGGGATCGACCTCGGTGCCGTTCAGCGCGCGCAGCAGCAGCGACCGCTGCGGATGGTGGCTGGCCTCTTCCTGGGTGATGCGTCCGTCGTCGATCAGGGACTGGACGAACGTGTCGTCGTGGGTCAGCTGATGCAGGACACCGTCCCGGTACAGATACGCGCGGGAGTCGCCGACGTGCGCCATGCCCAACCGCCCACCGTCGAACAGCAGGGCTGTGACAGTGGTGCCCATACCGTCGAGTTCGGGGTTCTCGTGCACCACGGCGGAGATCGATCGGTTGCCCTCCCGGGTGGCCTTGGCCAGGGCTCGCAGCAGATCGCCGCCGGAGTCACGCTCGTCGAGTGGGACGAACGCGTTCACCACCAGGCGGGACGCCATGTCGCCGGCCGCGTGGCCGCCCATGCCGTCCGCGACCACCAGCAGGGTGTTGCCGGCGAAGACCGCGTCCTGATTGCTGGCCCGGATCAGCCCGCGGTCGGTGCGGGCCGCGTAGAGGAGTTGATGGGTCATCCCGGCGCCCCGCTCATGGGCGCAACTCGATCACGGTGCGGCCGATGCGGATCGGCACCCCGATCGGCACCGGGGTCGGTGTGGTCACCCGGGCACGGTCCAGGTAGGTGCCGTTGGTGGAGCCGAGGTCCTCCAGGAAGTACTCCTGACCCTGCTGGGTCAGCCGGGCGTGGCGGGAGGAGGAGTAGTCGTCGTCGAGCACGAGGGTGGAATCCTCCGCTCGTCCGACCAGGATGGGACCCGGGCCCAGGCGAAGCCGGGTGCCGGCCAGCGAACCGGCGGTCACCACCAGTGTCGTCGGGTGCAGCCGGCCCTGGGGGGCCTGGACCGCTGCCGCGCGCTGCCCGCCCCGCCGCCCGCCGTCCACCCGGGGCTCGCCGGCATAGCGAAGATCGGCCCGGATGACCCGGATCGCGGCGAGCACGAACAGGCAGAGCAGGACCAGGAAGCCGATCCTGGTCAGCTGGAGGATGAGTGCGGGCACCGTGGGGACCTGGTCGCTCTCCTGGAGTCGGGACCGTCAGTACCGGCTCGAGAAGACGACGGTGGAATGACCGATGTGGATCACGTCGCCGTCGGCGAGCTGCCAGGTCTGGACCGAGGAGCCGTTGACCGTCGTGCCGTTGGTCGATCCGAGATCGTGCAGCACCGCGGACTGGCCGTCGAAGTAGATGTCCACGTGCCGCCGGGACACCGAGGTGTCGGCGAGTCGGAACGAGGCATCCTGACCACGGCCGATGACGTTGGAACCGCGCTGCAGCTGATAGCTGCGGCCGGAGCCGTCGTCGATCGACAGCGTGGCCACGATCTCCTGGGGACCCGCGGAGGGGACGCCGTAGTTCTGACCCCAATTCGGCTGGCCCGGTTGTTGCGGGTAGTTCTGGTAGCCGGGCTGGTTATATCCCCCCGGCCCGCCCTGGCCCTGTTGGTAGTCCGGCGGCGGGTAGCCCTGGGGGTAGCCGGGGGGCTGTTGATAGCCGCCACCCTGCTCCCAACCGCCCGGTCCGGGCTGCTGCGGATACCCCGGCTGGTTCTGGGGCGGGCCGGGCTGTCCGTACTGCTGCTCCCACTGCTGCTGTTGCGGGTCCCAGCCCCGCTGCCCGTAACCGGGGGCGTCGTAGGGCTGCGGCGGGTAGCCCGGGTTCGGTTGGCCGGGGCCGTGACCGCCAGGCTGGGGCGGCCCGTATTGGTTGGGGTTGGGGTGGCCCGGGTATTGCTGACCGTCCGACTCGCGACGCTCGTCCTGGTCCCGGCCCTGCTGATCGCGCCCGTAGTCGCCTGGCTGACTCATGCGTCCCACTCCTGCCCTTGCCTGCGATGTGCGTCGACCGACATCAGGATCGACGAACGAGCTGATGCGGAACTGCCCGGTGTGCAGGGCGTCGGACTGCTCCAGCGTCACCGAGATGTCGCCGAACGTCCGCCAGCCCTGCTGGTTCAGATACTCCCGGATCATGTCCGATAGTGCGGTGGCGACACTCTCCTCGGCCGAACTCAGGCCCTGCCGATCGGTCGGCCCCAGGGCCACCCGGTAGTGGTTGGGCGCGACCGTCACGGCCCCCTGAACCTGGACGTGGTCCGCAGCCTCCTGCTGCAGGGCGTCGGCCACCTCGGCGGGCTGGACCTTGCCGCCGAAGAGTCGGGCGAAGGTGTTGCCGACGGCGCCCTGGAGCTTGCGCTCGAAAGTCTGGATGACGCCCATCGCACCTCCTTCTTCTGCTGGCTTCTGCTCGTCTGCTGGTGCGCCCGACCGGTCGCCGCCCGGATCCGGGCACACGAACGACCGATCACGGCTCAGCCCTGATCGTAATGGTGACGCTCCAGGGCGGTCGGGGTTGCTCCTGGTCACCCTGCGTTGCAGTTCGGCATCGGTCGTGACGCGACTCGGGCTCAGCCAGACAGACGCTCCGCCGCCTTGCCATGTTCCGCCGTGTTCCGGCGGGAAACGGGGCGGAATGTGGCAGATCGAGTGGCGGGGTCGCGTCGCCGGGGGCTTGTTGGGAGCGCCGATGGCGGTCGGGGCATCCGCCCGACCGTGCTAGCCTGTTCGGCGTCGCTAGGGCAAGTGGCGAAATGGCAGACGCGCACGGTTCAGGTCCGTGTGTCCGAAAGGACGTGGGGGTTCAACTCCCCCCTTGCCCACCCCGAGTCGGCGAAGTTCCCACGGTCCGACCGCCGGCCCTCGGCCCTGTCTCCGAACCACAACGCCCTGACGTCCGGCCCCGTGCCGGCCGCCGAGTTGGCCGGGAGCCGAGACAACGGCATGCTCCTCATCGTGGATGGGGACCGTTCATGACCTTCGGCGATGGTTTCCGCCTCGTCATCGGCCTGTTCCTGACGGCCGGCGCGCTCTGGGTGTTGTTCAGCCGTCTCGATCCGATCTGGAACGGGCCCCCGGCGTTGATGACGGCTCTGCTGGTGGTCATCGCCGTCGGGCTGGTGCTGACGGCATCCGCGTTCTGGCCTCTGGGTCGGCCGGCTGATCTGCCGACCGTGACGACGCGGGCGCCGACGCCCGAACGTGGCCGCGGTGACGTGCTGCGGGGGATCGGTCGGGTGGTCCTGGCCGTGCTGGCCGTCGGGATCATCGTCGTACTGGCCCGGCTGCGTCCGTAGCCGATCGGGCGGCGCCCGGGGCGGGCCGGTGCCACTACCAGGTGGGCAGCACTCCTTCGACCTGTTCTCCTCGCCCAGGTACGAGACGGTCGACGGCATCGAGGTGTTCACCGATTGGGTGGCGCAAACGAAGGCGTACCCACGCCCGCCGTTCAGGGTCCCGCAGCCGCCAGGAATCGGCGGCCCAGCCGGGATGCGGCGTCCCGCAACTCGTCCGGGCCGATGATGTCGACCGGTACCTCCCACCAGGACACCCAGGCCGCCAGCCGCTCCCACGACCACGACCCGGTGACGACCCGGGTGCGGTCCGGGCCGAGCGCCTCGACGACCGACTGCCGGCCGGCCCACGGCTGCACCTCGGTGGCCGGCGCGTGGATGACGAACTCGCCGCGGCACGGCCAATCCCGGCCGTTGAACGAGTTCTGCAAGTAGGTCGCCACGTCCCCGTCGGGGAGCTCGCGCGGGGTGAAGCGGGGACCGGGCGGCGTTTTCGGCGTCATCCGGTCCACCCGAAAGGTGCGCCAGTCCTTGCGGTCCAGGTCCCACCCGATCAGGTACCAGCGTCCGCTCCAGGTCGCCAGGTGGTGCGGCTCGACCCGGCGGGGCGGTTCCCACGCCCGTTCCTCCCCGGTCCAGTTCGGGCGCTCGTAGTCGAACCGCAGCACCTCACGGGCCCGCACCGCCCCACCGACGGCGATCAGCACCTCCGAATCCACCCTCGGCCGCTCCCGATCGGTGGGCACCGCGGTCACCTGGAGCGCGTCCACCCGACCGCGCAGCCGCGCCGGCATGACCTGGCGGACGGTGGCCAGTGCCCGCAGGGCCCCTTCCTCGATCCCGGAGACGCCGGCGGAGGCCGTCTGCAGGGCCACCGCGACCGCGACGGCCTGCTCGTCGTCGAACAGCAATGGGGGGAGTTCGGCGCCGGCGTCGAGGCGATAACCGCCGTCCGGGCCCTTCATGGCGCGCACGGGGTAGCCGAGTTCGCGGAGCCGGTCGATGTCGCGCCGCACGGTCCGAGGACTGACGTCGAGGCGTTCGGCCAGCACGTCGCCGGGCCAGTCCCGGCGCGCCTGCAACAACGACAGCAGGCGGAGCAGTCGACCGCTGGTGCCCGGTGCGTCAGTCATATGGTCAGGATCCCCCAAATAGCGGCCAGTAGCTGACCGCTATGTGGAGGATCGTGGAGGTCTGCCGGTCGAGATGAGTCCGACGGCCGGCTGGAGTCGGTACCTGAGCCGGTGCCTGAGCCGAGGCCCACGAAGCAACAGGGAGCGAATGTGATCCGGACACGAGACCTGACCAAGGACTTCGTGGTCAGCAAGCACAAGACCGTGCACGCGGTCCGCGGTATCAGCCTGGACATCGAGGCCGGTGAACTGATCGCCGTGCTCGGCCCGAATGGCGCGGGCAAGACGACCATGATCCGGATGCTGACCACCCTGCTCGAACCCACCTCGGGGTCGGCCACCGTCGCCGGCCACGACGTCGTTTCCGAATCCGCCATCGTTCGCTCACTGATCGGCTACGTCGGCCAGGGCAACGGCGCCGGCCACATGCAGCGCGCGTCGGACGAGCTGTACAGCCAGGGCCTGATCTACGGGCTCGACCGGAAATCGGCCCGGCAGCGCACGGGCGAACTGCTGGAGGCCCTCGACCTCACCGCGCTGGCCTCGCGCAAGGTGTCCAGCCTGTCCGGCGGTCAGCGGCGCCGGCTCGACGTGGCGATGGGGCTGGTGCACAATCCCTCGTTGCTGTTCCTGGACGAGCCGTCCACCGGCCTGGACCCGCACAACCGGGCCAACCTGTGGGACCACATCCTGCAGATGCGGCAGAACGCGGCCGTGCCGATGACGATCATGCTGACCACTCATTACCTGGACGAGGCGGACTCGATGGCGGGCCGGGTGGTCGTCGTGGACAACGGTGAGGTGATCGCCGACGACACCGCGGAGGCGCTCAAGTCCGAATTGGCCGGCGACCGGGTGGTCGTTGGCCTCGACGATCCCGCGGGGGTGGGTGACCTCGCGGCGCTGGTCGAGCGGATGCCCGGCGGGCGCGACGTGGCGGTGGACGGCGACACGGTGACCGGACGGGTCGCCGACGGCCCCCGCGCCCTGCCGGAACTGCTGCGGGCGGCCGATCGGGCGGGCCTGCTCGTCGCGACGGCCCAGGTGCGACGGCCCACCCTCGACGACGTGTTCCTGTCGTTGACCGGCCGCAGCCTGCGCGAGGCCGAGAACACCCAACCCACCGACGATTCGACGAGCGAGGCAGCATGAGCACGCAGACGATGACCCCGACTCCGACCGTCGCCGCGCAACCGGTCGGCGGCGCGCGCAAGCTGGTCCGCGACACCCACCTGGTGATGACCCGGGAGCTCCGACCGGTGCTGCGCGACCCGTTCTCGGTGATCTTCGGCATGATCCAGCCGCTGGTGTTCCTGGGCCTGTTCGGACCGCTGCTGGTCGGTTCGCTGGGCGGGCAGGCCGAGTCAACGGTCGGCGACAGCGTCTGGCAGTGGTTCGTGCCGTCGATCCTGGTGATGACCGCACTGTTCGGCACGACGACGGTCGGCGCGAACCTGCTGTTCGAGTTCCAGACCGGGGCGCACGAGCGGATGCTGGTCACCCCGCTGTCCCGCTCTTCGCTGCTGATCGGGCGGGCGTTGAAGGAGATGGCGCCGCTGGCCGCCCAGGCGGTGATCATCGTGCTCGTGATGATCCCGTTCGGCTTCGTGCTGTACCCGGCCGGCGCGCTCATCGGGTTCCTGCTGCTGGCGGTGTTCGGCGTCGGTATCGGCTCGCTGAGCTATGCGCTGGCCATCGCGGTGCGCAAGCAGGAGTGGATGTTCTGGGCGGTGCAACAGACGGTGATCTTCCCGCTGATGATTCTCTCCGGCATGCTGCTGCCCCTGGAGACCGGTCCGGGCTGGATGCAGGTCGCGTCCAAGTTCAACCCGCTGACCTACCTGGTCGATGCGGAGCGGGCCCTGTTCGCCGGGGACATCGGTTCGACCGCGGCGGCCTGGGGCTGGGTGGCCGCCCTGGTCACCGTCGCGATCGGGCTCACCGTCGGAATCCGGTCGATGCGGCGCAGCGCCGGATGACGTTGGGTGGTCTGGGTTTGTTGGGGCAACCCTGAGCGAGCAGGGCGAGAGTACCTGCAACCTACTCTCGGCCAGCCGCGGCCGGTGGGTGCTTCGCGCCGGGTTTGGTGGGGGCGCGCCGGAAATTGCCGGCGCGTGGTGCGTATTTCCGGCGCGAAGTGGATTCCGGTGGGGCAACACGGGTCCGGCGCGGGGGATCTGCCCGTGCGGGGGCGGCGCGGGGGCGGTGGGTGTGGCGGGTGCTTCGCGCCGGGTTTGGTGGGGATGCGCCGGTAATTGTGGGCGCGTGGTGCGTATTTCCGGCGCGGAGCGGGGGCCTGCCCGCGGCGATGGACGGTCGGCCGCCGCGACCAGCCGCACCTGCGGGAAGGCGCCCTTGCTCTGGCCGGCGGACGGCTTGCCGAAGCGTGGCTGTCCGGCTCCACCAGGTGCGAGCGGTAGGACCCGTGGGGGCCTGGGGGCGCGAAGCGGGACGCCGGAGGTCGGCTCCGACGAGGTTCAGTTCTCACCTGTGGATCAAATTCGGTGATGGGGACAACCGGCCCGCGCCCCGGAAGACCGCCGCGGCCCGCTCAACCTCTTGCGCCGAACGCAGCAGCCACTTTGCACGGGCCAGCCTCGTGGAGCAGTCCGGTCAGAGTCGGCCGACCGTGACCAAGCAATTGGCCGCCCTCCGGACGCACGGTCTTGTCGCTTGGGAGGGGAAATCGGACAAGGACCCGCGAGCGGTTTGGCGCGTGGTCGACTGACCTGCGGTGGTGAGATCCGCACCAGCAGTCATCTTTGGCTGCCGGTGTGGATCTGGAGGTCCCGCGCCAGACGGCCGCCTCGCGCGCTGCCCGCCGACCGGACCGGACATCGCGGCGCGGCCAACGATCGAACGCCTGATCGGACAGACTGTCGGTGGTCCCTGGCATCCTGATGCCCGACAACCGGACACCCGATCGGGGGACGACGTGAGTGACAAGGATCTGAGCAGGATCGCGGCGCTGCTGCGCAAGGCGGAGGGCACCGACAACGAACACGAGGCCGATGCCTACCTGCAGGCCGCGCAACGGCTGGCCACCCTGGCCTCGGTCGATCTGGCGCTGGCCCGGTCGCACACCCAGCGGCAGGAACGGCGGCCGGTGCCGGCCCAGCGGGCGATCGTCATCGGCGAATCCGGCAAGCGGGGGCTGCGCACCTACGTCGAGTTGTTCCTGGCCATCGGCCGCGCGAACAACCTGACCTGCGACATCGCCCGGGACTCG
>DATDBV010000498.1:0-2215 GCA_036524715.1 Nakamurella sp.
TCGTCATCGATGACCGGGGGCTGCGGTTGATACTCCGTCCCGCCGGTGAGTTCGCGCTGCAAGGCATTTACGTCGATCGACGAGGTGTGGTACTTGAGCTCCCGCGCGACCTTTGTCTGCTTAGCCTTCTGCCGGCCTCGCCCCATGGCGGACCCCCTTGCAGTAAGAAGCGGGGCGGCCGATGACGGCGGCCCCGGAATCAGGTGTGTTTCGTAGTGTCAAGAGTACAGGCTTCGTCGGACTGTTCCCACACCCACCCGGCGTGAATGCCGGCCCGCCGCCCGGGTGTCGGTGACCGGATCGGGTCGGATCGCTGGGCGACTCAGAAGACGCCGGGCGTCACCGTGACGGTGCCGACCGGCTCGCCGCCGCCCAGCACCGCGCCGACCGCGAACTCATCGAGCAGCGCGGCCGCGTCCGGCGTAGCCGGGGTGAGGCCCATCCAGCGAAGAGCGGCGATCAGCACCGGCATCCGGGCCCGGTCGCCACCGTCGGTGATCTTCAGCGCGACGCACCGGCCGTCCGGCAGCGCCGCGCAGTGCACGCCCTCCGCGCCGCCCTTCACCAGCAGGCCGGGAAAGGCGCTCATCAGCCGGGTGTCGTCCCGGCCGGTGCCGCCGACCATCTCCGGGAACGCTCGCATGGCATCGGCCACCAGCCGCTCCGGGGTGCCGGGCGCCGCGGCGTTGGCCGCGCCGAAGCCCCGGGCCAGGGCGACCAGCGAAATCGCGAACAGCGGGGCGCCGCAGCCGTCGATGCCGACCGCGGCCGGCTCCTCTCGGCCCAGTCGGGCAACCACGTCGAGAACCCGGCGCTGCAGCGGATGTGCCGGATCCAGGTAGTCGTCGGTGGACCAGCCGCTCATCACCGCCGCGGTGAGCATGCCCGCGTGCTTGCCCGAACAGTTCATGAAGATGCGACGCGGGTCACCCGCGGCGAGCAGGGCGGCCCGCCGAGCGGTCTCGTCCAGCGGGAAGGCGGGTGGACAGCCGAGGTCGTCCTCGGTCAGCCCCGCACGCTCGAGCATCGCGAAGGCCCGGTCGACGTGCATCGGCTCACCGGAGTGGGACGCCGCGGCCAGGGCGAGGTCGGCACCCTGCAGGTCGGCGCCGCACTCCAGCATGGCGATCGCCTGGAACGGCTTGTTGGACGAGCGGGGGAACATCGGCGTGGTGACGTCGCCACGGGCCAGTTCGACGGCCCCTTCGGCCGCGGCGATCACCACAGAGCCGTAGTGCGTGCCCTCGTGCAGGCCGGACCGGTGGACGTGCACCAACTCGACGGGCGCGGGACCCACGGATCTCTCCTCATGCTCGGCGTTCGTTGAGGTGATGACGGTCAGCCGATCCGCCAGCGGGCGCGGGCGGCCCGACCCTCGGCGGCCGGCCGCCCGGCGATCCGGGTCAACCCGCTGGCCCGGGCGACCAGCGCGGCGTCGTCGCGGCTCCGCAGGCGGTCGCCGCCTGCGTTCGCCGGATCCGGCGGGGACAGGGCGGTCCCGACCAGCAAATCGGCGCCGACCGCGATGGCCGCGAACAGGACCGGGACCGCCGCGGTGCCGCGGCCACCGAGACAGATCTCGCCCTCGCCGCCGGCCGCGAGGCCGGCCACCTCGGCGGTCAGCGCGGCCGGGTCCGAGCCCTCCAACACCACCTCGGTGAAGTCCGGTGGCAGCCGGTCAACCAGATCCGCCTGCGGATGCCCCGGGTCGGTGGTGATGACCAGGTCGGTCTGTCGCCGCAGACCGGCCACGGCCGCGACGAAGTCCGGCTGGTCGAGCGGCAGGTGGATCCTGGTCGCGCCGACCTGCTCGGCGTCGATGGCCACCCGCAGCAGGTGACCCAGTTCGGTGGCGGCCGGGGCGACGCTGATCAGTGTCTCGCTCGGTCGCTCGCTCATCCCCCGCCGCCTTTCCGGGCCGCCTCGCAAGCTCGGCGATCCGGACGCGGCGTCGGCGCCTGATCGTGCCGGTTCGCTCGGCAAACCTCACTCACGTGGGTTCGTCCAGCAGCCGTCGCAACACCGCGGGGTCGATGTTGCCGCCGGAGACCACGGCCACCGTCTTGCCCGGCGGCAGCCGGTCGCGGTGGTGCAGGAACGCTGCGGTGGTGACCGCGCCGCTGGGCTCGGCCACCAGCCGGGCCTGCAGGACGAGCCGGCGGGTGGCGTCGGCGATCTCGTCCTCGGTGACCGTCACGATGTCGTGCACCTGTCG